>CAYIII010000029.1:0-1921 GCA_964363475.1 uncultured Candidatus Saccharibacteria bacterium | reverse complement strand
ACGACAAGCGAGTCGCAATTTATATGAGCCGTAACAGGTTGAGGAGAGGAAGAGGATGGTTGTTTTTGCCTTTTACCTTTTTTGTGATACTATAGCCGACAGCAAAAGGATTGGGCACTTTAAAAACAGAGCAATACGAAAGGAGCTATATGCAAGAAGACATGCAAAGAGTTGTTGATTGGCTAAAAAAACAACCGCTCAACAAAGAGCTTTTATGGGGTTCTGACCACTTAAGTTCAAAAGAGCCATGGGCTACCGAGTGGGCAGATATAAATGTTCCAGAAATGGATAGAGACGTTAAACTAAATTGGATTTGGACAATTGACTCTTTAGAAAAAGCTGACCTTGATGACGATGGCGATATTCCGGTTGTTTATGATTTAGATGTTCATCGTGATACATTTCGTGATAATGAAATAGCTGTACTAAAAGGCCAGCAACTAAATACAGAGCAAAAATTATTATTAGACGAAATGAAATCAAATGGCAAAAAAATTGAAATGGTAGGGGGTTGGAGTGCTGATGTCATCCAAAAAGCAATTTACAAATGGATTTCTGAAAAAGCTGGTCGTCCAGATATCAAGTTGAAATGGGGTTCTTATTTTCAATCAGAAAATATATTAGAAGCAGGATTAATGCTTCAAGATTTTATTTCCAGAAACTAATCTAAAGGCCGTTCTTAGGAACGGCTTTTTTTACAACATTTGCTTTTTAATTGTTTATGTTAAAATTAATCTTATGGACCAAAATAATTTACAAGGGGGGGTATTTGTTCCGCCGCCATCGCAAACTCCAGAAATAAAATTAAGAACCATGGAGTCGGATATTAACTCTGTCGAAAAAACAGGGGGCTCGGCGCCTGTGCCGGAATTTATAAGGCCATTATTAAAACCGGAAACACAAGCGCAAATGCCCGAAATTATGTCAAAGGAAACAACAATTGAAACAAGCGGCGCTTCAAAAAAGGCCTTGTTATGGCTTTTCGCGCTTTTAGTGGCTGGAGCGGTGGTTACGGTCGGTTATTTTTACGTTTGGCCATTGCTTTCCGAATTCATAATGCCCTTTTTTAATAATGCTCCATTAGTTGATGAATCAGAGCAAACGCTTCCGCCAGCAACAATTACCCCCCCCGTTTCAATTCCGTCTCATAAATCATATTTTGGATTTTCTAACGATTCTTTAAGTAAAGTAGTGATTTCGGATTATAGTGTTATTTCAATACTTACTGCCTTGCAAAATGCAAGCAGTCCTACCGGTTATAACGAATTAAAAGAGATTTTGTTAAGCGATAATAAAGCCCCCGTTGCTTTTAGCGAATATATATCCTCTTTAATGCCTGAAATTACGACTAGTAATTTAAAAAATGTTTTAAAAGAAGCATTTGAAGATGATTTTACCGCTTATTTATATTACGACGACAAGGGAGTATGGCCCGGATACATAGTTTCCAAAAGGCCCAACGCGGAGGTTGATATGGTTACCCTTAACAATGTTTTGGGAAGTTTAGAATATTCTTCTTTTAATAATCTGTTTCTTTCTCCTCCAGGCAATGCTTCACCTTTTAGGACCGGACAAGTAAAAAATCTTTATACCGACCGTTTTGTGCCATTGTCTCAACCCGGTGCCTCATTTAATTACGGAATGTTTAATAATTATTTAATTATTAATACTTCTTACGGAGGACTATTGAAGGCCTTAGAATTATTGGGTTTGTAATTAACCTCGGCTCATATAAATTGCGACTCGCTAACAACCCCACCCCATATCCTTCATCAATAACGTCCTCGTTCAGAATAAATCGGAATGATTTTATTCCTTCGTTACACGGAAAAATAGAACTCGCCCTCCAGCTTCGACAAGCTCAGCTTTCGGAACTCAAACAGCTATTTTTCCTAATCCGCCAACTGGCGGACAAAAATCA
>CAYIII010000028.1:2918-4389 GCA_964363475.1 uncultured Candidatus Saccharibacteria bacterium | reverse complement strand
GGCATCGTGCATCGCCTTGATAGAGAAACATCAGGTTTGATTTTAGTTCCACTTAATAAAGATGCCTATGAATATTTCAAGCGTCTTTTTCAGAATCATCAAATAAAAAAAACTTATATAGCACTAGTTTATGGAATAATAAAAGAGAAAGAAGGATTGATTAATAAGCCATTGGGTATAAAACACGGCTCATTAAAAAGAACCGTTTTTACTAAAAACGCCAAAATGATTAAAGAGGCAATTACTCGCTATAAGGTAAGAGATTATATTAGTGACAAATATTCTCTCCTTGAAGTTGAGCCGCTTACGGGAAGAACTCACCAGATAAGAGTTCATTTGGCTTCCATTGGTCATCCGATAGTGGGGGATAAATTATACGGAAAAAAAAATAACGCGGATATGAAAAGGCACTTTTTACACGCCGAATCCTTAGAGTTTTCTTCGCCTGACGGTAAGCGTTTGAAAGTAGCGGCGGATTTACCAGACGATCTCCAAAACTTCCTCACTTCAAAACGTCCTTAACTTTCTTAAATCCTTACTTTAACTAACCTAACACTTTTTAACGATCGTCAAAAAGTGTTAGGTTTATTTATTTTGATATTAGTGTTGTTAGTGTTAATTGTATTATTAATTTTGCCGGAATATTGTCAGATTTATATTCAAAAATATTTTTTCCCGATTCTTTCCAAATAAAGCCCGCGGGTGTTTTGATATTAATTTCTAAATATCCATTAACGCCTGACTGTTTATCAAAGATAAATTGATATGGAGTATTGTCATGGCTCAGATTCAAACCAGCTCTTGAATATTGAATCTCCATTTTTTTGCTTTCCCCGGCCGGAGTGTTAAACCATGCGCCAAAAATGTTTTTATCGGTTTTAGCTGATAAGTCCGGGTCTATAATATGCCCGCTCTTTTTATAATCTATCGGCGGTTTTATTTTTTTCTCATCATTACCGTATATTAATTCAAGTTTTGTATTTTTCGGAGTAAAAATTTGAATAAAATTTTGATTAATGGTGTTATACCATTTTTCAGAACGTTGATTGCCGTTATTCTCACGCTCTATAATTAAATAATTTTCTATTGCGCCATTACTTTTGATTTCGCTATTTAAAATTATTTTTTGATTGATAAAAGCGTCAGTTTTTCCTCCTGCGATATTAGCATTGGTCACTGCCAAATAATCACCGGTAAAATTATTGGGAATTTCAAACCATTCCCCGCCTACATTTAATGTTTTAATAAAACTTTCCATAACAGGATTATCAAGATAAATCATAATGTCCTTATTTATTATTTTATCTCCTATAAGATTAATAATTGCTTTTTTATCAGTATCGTTTTCAAGTTGGTTAAGACGGTCAAAAATAATGGGGGTTATTTTTTTTAATATGCCCTTATTGGTTTTGGTCTCTACATCTTTTTGAACTTCGGCCAAGAAATTTTCCGAATTAATGTCTTCTATGGG
>CAYIII010000028.1:0-2818 GCA_964363475.1 uncultured Candidatus Saccharibacteria bacterium | reverse complement strand
TAAGTGAGCATAACTGCCGATAAATCCGCCTCCGGGCCTCATTTCGGAAGAATTTTGAAATAAAATTACGATGTGTTGCGGTTGAGGGTCGTCCAGCCAAGAGATAAGAGCTGTAATGAAATTACCCGCCGCATATAATTTCTCATTGGAAGCGGTCTTGGTAATAATGCTAATTTCTTTTTGTATGTCTTTTAATATTTTTATTAATTCTTCTCCTTTTTGTTGAAGAATCAGTTGCGCGCCCCTGTTTTTCAGGTCCTCTAGTTGCTCCGTGAGCCGAATTGATGTCGTAGTTATGTCTCTTAGATATTTTATGTTTTCGGGAATGGACTTAATAAGAGGAACGATTTTCCCCCAAAATTCTAAACGCTCAAACCAATTATTAAGTTCGGTTTGAATAATTTGCAAAGAGGACCTCGCTTTTTTAGTTTCTAGATTTTTTAAAGCGTTAGCCGCTAAGTTTGCGTTGTCGTAAATTTTTCCCGCTGAAAAAACCGCTTCTTTTTGGAAATTCCAAAATCCCACGGCGAAAATAACTATCGCAGTCAATAAAATTAAGAAGAAAATCGCGAAAACAATTTTAATAATTCGCATGCTGTTTTTTTCCAGTTAAATCTTTGCGCATTTTTGAACCCTTCCGCGATTAATTTGTTTTTTAAGTTCGCGTCGGTTAATACCGCTTCTAATTTGTCCACCAAATCCTTTTCTTTCCAGGGATTTACCATAAGCGCCGATTGCCCTAAAACTTCCGGCAAAGAAGCGCGGTTGCTGGCAATAACCGGACAGCCACACGCTTGAGCCTCAAGAGGAGGGAACCCAAAGCCTTCCAAAAAAGACGGATACACGAAGGCCTCTGCTAAATTATACAGCATATTTTTTTCTTCTGAATGAACTAGCCCCCAAAAAATTATATCGGATTTGTGGCGAGATTTTTCCGCTTCTTGAAAAATTTTTTCATATAACCAACCCGCTTTACCCGCAAGTATTAATTTAAGGTCTCTAAAATTATTTTTTTGCTTGACGATATTAAAGGCCTTAATTATTAAAGGGATATTTTTTCTTGGTTCTATGGTGCCTAGATATAAAATATAGGGGAATTTTAGTTTTTCTGGACGCGTAAAATCCATCTTTTTCAATTTCGGATTAGTTCCGGGATAAATGGCGTGTATCTTTTCTGGCTGGACAGATAATGTGTTTATTAAATCATTTTTAGTGTAAACGGAATTAGTTACTATGACTGATGCCGTTTTGATTTGATTTTTATATGACTGTATTTTGTGCCAAAGGCGGTGTTTTAGGGAAAAAAAATATGGATGATGTATAAAAGATAAATCGTGGATAGTTAAGATGCGGGGAGCATGATTGGCGCGGATTATATTGAGGTGAGGGCTGTAAACTAAATCGGTTGCCACATGATTATCAATTTTTGGCCGCCAAATATCAAAAAGTTTGTTGGGATATTGCCAATCAATTATTTTTATTGTATTATCTGATGACCAATTATTTGGCAGTGGCGCTTTTCGCCAGCCCTGATAAAAAAGTTGCCATTGGTGGGTAGAATTGGACTGGAATAGGTTGTTCAAGAGTTGAACGGTATATTCTTCAATTCCAGATTGGCCTCCCTTGCTTAATAATCTTATGTCAACCAGAATTCGCATAATTTATAAAATTAATATATAATACAGTTCAATAACATGATAGAAGAAGCTATTGCCGATAAAATCAAATCAGGGGCGCAAGTGCGTGTATATGAGATTGTGAAGGATGGCGATAAAACAAGAAACAGCGTTTTTACCGGGTTGGTTTTGGCTCGTAAGCATGGCAATGAAATAGGCGCTACTTTTACGGTTCGCGCTACTATTGCGGGGGAGGGGGTGGAAAAAGTTTATCCTATTCACTCGCCGCGTATTGCTAAGGTGGAAATTATAAGCTCGCCTAAAAAAGTTAAACGGGCTAAGCTTTATTATATAAGAAATCTTTCTAAAAAAGAGATTCACCAAAAAATTGGAGTCTAATTTAATAATGTTTTCTCGCTTTTTATTTTCACTATAACTTGGCATACGCTACTAACTTGAGTTATGTTATAATAAAAATGATGGGGAAACCAAAAAATAAAATTAGAATAGAGTGGTCTTCGAATTTTGCCTATGCGATTGGCCTCCTAACAACTGATGGCTGTCTGTCTTCGGATAAAAGACATTTTGATTTCACTTCTAAAGATTTAGAACAGATTTTGAATTTTATGAAATGCCTGGGTATTGAAAATAAAATTGGATTTAAAATATCGGGTAGTTCTAAAAAGAAACAAGCCCGTATTCAGTTTGGAGATATTAATTTTTATAATTTTTTACTGAAAATAGGATTAATGCCAAGAAAATCCAAAGTTCTTTATAAGATCAAAATACCAGACAGATTTTTTTTTGACTTTTTACGTGGACACTTAGATGGTGATGGAACTTTTTATTCTTATTGGGATAAGCGTTGGAAATCTAGTTTTATGTTTTATTTAGTATTTGCTTCTGCTAGCGAGAAACATATTTATTGGATCAGAGAAAAATTGTCAAAACTATTAAATATTAGAGGACATATTACTAAAAGTTCTAAACACTCAACCTATCAATTAAAGTATGCTAAAGAGGAATCCATTAAATTATTTAAAAAAATATATTATTCAAAAGTTGACATTTTCTTAAAAAGAAAATATTTGAAAATTAATAGGGCTTTGGCTATAGTTGGACTATGTTTATAAGCCCGGGTGCTGTAACTGGTAGCCAGGCATGCTTGAGGTGCATGTGCCGCAAGGCGTGGAGGTTCGAAT
>CAYIII010000027.1:0-4485 GCA_964363475.1 uncultured Candidatus Saccharibacteria bacterium | reverse complement strand
TTAACATCGCTAACGATATTTGACGCCAAATCCTTCGGTTTTTCAACAATATCGCTGAAAAATTGTTTCGTGGAAGCGTCGCTCTTTGTTTTAATATTTTTTATTAAATTATCAGCTTTTTCCACAAGGCCCACCAAATCATCCGGAAAAATCTTATTAAAACTAAGGACCCTCCCCTTCATTAAAGACGATTCCCCGCCATACCAAAACCAAGCGATAACGCCTCCCACCAATACTAAAATTACAAAAAATGTCCAATATCTACTCATTGAAAATAGCTTCTCTGTATTTATTATTAGGATTCCAAATCATCCATCCCCTGGTTAACCCGCTGTCTTTAATGGCTTTAATTTGCTCTTGAACCATTTCCGGAGTATAGATTGCTCCTAAATTGAAATCCTGAATCCAAGGGCGGATATTAGAAAATGATTTCTCGTTTTTAGTGAAGATTTCCCTGCCCTTTTCCAAACTGCCATAAACAACTTCATAAGGATGCTCCGCCGGATTTTCAAAATTAAAATTTCCGGAATCATAATGGGACGGATAAATCATCGGGCAAATATCATCAAAAATCTCCGCCATCTCCATTGCCGACTGGCCAATGCCCAGGTCATAAGTTCTTAAAAGAGTGTATCCAAATACATCCGCGGTTAGCTTTACATCGGGATACGCTTTTTTCAATTCATCCTTTATAAAACGGGAAAAGTTCAAAATAACATCCGTTTTTTTCTTGTTTTTATCCCAAGAAGGATAAACTATGTTGTCCGTATCGCCGTCGGAAGGAAAGCGGATATAATCAAAATTTATTTCGCCAAAACCAGCATCGGCAACCTGTTTGGATAAATCCAAAACATGCTGCCAGACCTCAAGATTGGCAGGGTCAACCCAATAACGACCGCCTTTATCCCGCCACAAGTCGCCGTTTGTTTTTTTAACGGCAATTTTGGGATTTTCTTGCGCTAATTGATTGTCTTGAAAAACCGACAATCTGGCAATGGGAAAAATACCTAAAAATCTCAAACGCCTCACTAAAATTTTTAACTTATCATCCAGTTGGGAACCATTTTCATCTTTTACGTCAATCACCACGGCATTTAACTGATAAGCGCCGCTGGTTTTTTTTATTAATCTAATAATATTTTCCATATTATTATGACGAGCGGTGTTGGCGGTGATGTAAATGGCATGCACTTCCGAAATGACGGGAAGGGGTGGCGTTGGCGTTAGATTAGATAAGTTAGAAAGATGAATAGTCGGACTTTTATAAAATATAAAAAATAAACTGCCGAAAAAAACGGCCAAAAAAACAAAAATATGTTTTTTATTGGGGCTCACCCTTAAAATTATAACACTATCTAGAAGACCAAACGAATAAAAGCCAAGCTAAAACGGCTATCAATAAGGCGAGCATCTTATTATTAATATCTCGCGTGAACCAGCCCTCCCAAAAATTATAGGACTCTATTGTCTGTGATTTCCTTTTTAAAAATTTTTCAATTTCATCGGTTAATTGAGGCATATTCTCAATCGCGTATAATTTACTATCATACGCGACAGAAGCAATGCCCCTCTCTTCAGAAACAATAATACTCATTGCGTCAGAGACCTCCGCGATGCCAAGAGCGGCGCTGTGGCGAGTGCCGTAATTTTTTATTTGCTGAAAATCTTTAGACAACGGCAAATGCACGCCAAATTTAGTTATCACGCCATTTTCAATAATAACCGCTCCGTCGTGTCCCGGAGAAGAAGCATCAAAAACGCTTAATAAAAGCGGCTCGGAAATTTTTCCTTCTAATTCAAAGCCACCCTGCAAATGACGCATTAATGATTCTTTTCCGGTCAGAACAATTAACATTCCTACTTTTTCTCGCATTAATCGTTCGGTAACATGAACAATGCTTTCAATATAATGCCGCAGACCAGTCTTGGCGCGATTTTTTATTCTCCATGACGCGCTTCCCCAAAAAGCCACCAGTTCAAAAAAACGCCTTAACTCTCCTTGAAAAATTACCACCAGGGCAATCAAAAAAACACCGAAAAATGACTGGAAAATGGTGGCAGTTAAACTAAGCTCTAAAACGACGGCCAAAACATAAACCAAGCTTATTATAGCAATACCCAAAACCACAAAAAACGAATGTGTTTTTTTTAATAAAACGATGACGCCATAGATTAAAACGGCAACAACTAAAATATCAAAAACATTACTGATGCTCGCAATATTCATCGCCTAAATTATAACTCTAATAAAACGTTAACAGAAGAACCGCCTTTGATTTCCACTTCTTTGTCAAAGTCCTTAATATTATCAATAGTTCTGGCTCTTACTTTGGTAAACTTAAGAGCCGAATTCAAAAAGACCCTATATGCTTCCGACGGATTTTTGGAAACCTGCTTATAACCGTCGTAAACCAGCAACCAGGCGCTGGTATAAGGATTATAAAAATGAATTTCTCTAAGGATAGTGTCTTTTTGAGAAGAAACCAGCAAAACAATTTCTCCCGTTCCCGTTACCGGAGCGAGCGCTTCGGCAACACTGGCTTGATTTAGAGAAGAGTCCTCCGAATTTTCACCAAGCGTTTCTTCGTTAACTGTTTCTTGATTGGAAACGTCGGACCATTTAGCCGCCGACCAAGTGGCAAGCTTTACTCCCAACAGAAGAACTAAAAACACCGCAACAAAAATCGCGACATTGGTTAGGGCCTGTTTTTTGAAATTAACATTATTATTTTGTTCCATAATTCTAGATTGTTATGGATGAAAATAAAATTGTCAACTGGCACAGAGCTAGAATGAACAGCACCAAGCTGGAATCAGCGAGCAAACATTTACTGAATTAACTGTTCCGTCAGTCGCAACAGCTATGCCTTTTTCTCTAGCGGTAGAAAACCCATTAGCTACCCATCCACTAGTGCCAAGCACCGTTTGCAAACTATCCCTAAGCTCATCGGTCGTTGAAAGGATGTCGCACCAATAATAAAGAAGGGTGCCAGCCGTATTACAAGTGGCAACGCCCCTTTCTGCCGCAGTACAAACCCACCAACCAGCTGGACAAGCGGCGGCGGCTCCATCCCAAGTTACATTGCCATTGCTTCTACTAATTTTGACAATGTCTCCACCAACTGTATTAGTACATTCTCCCCCGCCATTCATAACGCTTACACTAGGCCTGCCTTCCCCCCATAATCTGCTTACACCCACTTTATCTGTTTCTCTCGCCTCACCGACAATTTGTAATTTGGTGCCAGGATTCAAAGTACCGATGCCAACATTTCCGCCCCCATCTTGAAAAACTAAATTTCCAAAAGCGCCTCCGGGCTTTAATACATTAACAACGGCCTTATTACCCGTTGTATCATAACCGAACCTAATGCCATCACCAGTAGCGCCGGTTCCAAAAATAACATGTTCTGTGGCAGCATCGCGAGATGTCCACGAGGGAAGAATAACGTGCAACTTGCCAAGGGGGTTTGATGTGCCAATACCAATCATGCCAGTAAGCGCTGAAACGGCGCCGCTGCCTGATGGAGGATTGCCGGAGGGATTAGTAAAAGCAAAAACTATCACCAAAAATAAAGTAGACCAAACTAAAACCAAAACAAATATTTTTCCTTGCATGAACGAATTATAACAAACCGTTATTTTTCCTGCAAAGCCAAATCAATAATTTTCTTAACCTCATCTAATGGTTGAGCGCCGCTTAAAACAAATTTCTTTCCGTTAGAAGCTATTACTATAGAATGCGGGGTGCCTTGGACACCGCTGGCGAGACCGTCTTGATAGTCATCCTCCACCGCTTGAGCATATTTTCCGCCATCCAAACATTTTTTGAATTCTGACTTATCAAGACCGGCGAATTCAGCAATTTTTGGCAGTTCTTCCGGGTCAAGACCATTGTTGGCGGGAGTAACTTCAAATAAACGGTCAATGTACACCCAAAACTTCTCATTGCCTCCCAAAGCCGCCGCGCATTCAGTCGCTTCAGCTTCCTTGCGAGCCCTGCTATGAATAGCGTCTAAAGGAAAATGGCGATAAACCCAAGCCACCTTATCCCCATATTCTTTCGTAGCGTCCTGCATAGTGACATAAAAACGCTTGCAAAATGGACATTCCGTATCGGAAAACTCAACTATTTTTACTGAGGCCTTAATATCTCCCAAGATATGATCGTTTTCATCCACCGGCTTCATTGCTTCTATATCGCCACTACTATCACGGGCATTGCCACTATCAGCGCCTTTGGACGGAGAATTTTTATAACCAACAGCAAAAATAATCGCCCCCGCAATTAAAATACCGGCAACAATAATCGCGACCGGCACCGTTAAAAAACCGTTTTTAATATTTTTCATAACTTACATTATTAAATAAAAAAAACCCCTTTGCAAGGGGCTACTCTGAATAAAATCCCAAATCTCAATGACCAAATCCCAATAAAATCTTAAAATCACAAATCCCAATGTTATTGGAATTTGGGATTTGGGG
>CAYIII010000026.1:0-4505 GCA_964363475.1 uncultured Candidatus Saccharibacteria bacterium | reverse complement strand
ATTGGTGCGGGGTCTTTTTTTTGTTATAATACAACCATTAATAATGGATAAAAAACAAGCAAAAGAGCGCATAGAACATCTTAAAAAAACGATAAATCATCATCGCTATCTTTATCATGTTTTGGATAAGGAAGAGATTTCTGCCGAGGCGCTAGATTCATTAAAAAAAGAACTTTTTGATTTAGAACAACAGTATCCAGATTTAATAACCCAGGATTCGCCCACGCAAAGAATTGGCGGCGAGCCCTTAAAAGAGTTTGAAAAAGTTACTCATAAAGACAGAATGAATTCTCTTAACGACGCTTTTTCAGAACAAGATGTGCGCGATTGGTTTAAAAGATTGGAAAATTATTTGGGTCATTCCGTAAAACCAGAATTTTATTGTGATTTAAAAATGGATGGATTGGCAGTTGAGTTATTATATGAAAATGGCATTTTCATTCAGGGCTCTACTCGCGGCGATGGAGTGGTGGGAGAAGATATAACGCAAAATTTAAAAACAGTAGAAGCGATTCCGTTAAAATTAGAAAATACCCCCCCGTATAATTTATATGTTAGAGGCGAGGTTTTTTTAACTAAAAAAGAATTTGAAAGAATAAATAAGGAGCAAAAAAAGAAAGGCGAAAAACTTTATGCCAATCCCAGAAACATTGCGGCTGGCTCATTGAGGCAATTAGACCCAAAAGTCACTGCCAGCCGTAAACTTAATTTTTATGCTTATAATTTAAAAAATAATTATGCTACGCATGCTGAAGAATATAAAGCGCTTAAGTCCTACGGCATATCGCCCAACACCGAAGGGAAAGTCGTCCATTCTATTGAAGAGGTATTGGCTTTTCACAGAGAAATAGAAAAGAAGAGAGAAAAATTTCCTTATGAAATAGACGGAATTGTAGTGACTGTTAACAGCAATGAAATTTATGAGAAGGCGGGCGTGGTCGGCAAGGCCCCTCGCGCCGCTATCGCTTATAAATTTTCTCCCAAAGAAGCCACGACTATTGTTATTGGCATTAAGGTGCAAGTGGGGCGAACCGGCGTTTTAACTCCCGTGGCAAATTTAAAGCCGGTAGAGGTTGGAGGAATTACAATTTCTCATGCGACTTTGCATAATTTTGATGAAATAGAACGACTAGGGTTAAAAATTGGAGATACTGTCATTGTGAGTCGCGCCGGAGATGTCATACCAAAAATTAATAAGGTTTTAAAAGAATTGCGCACCGGCAAAGAAAGGACATTTCATACGCCAGACCATTGCCCGATAGATGATTCTAAAGTGATAAAAGACGGCGTGGCGCATCGTTGTTCCAATCCGCAGTGTGGCGCCGTAAGGCGAGAATTTTTATATCATTTTGTTTCCCGAAAAGCATTTAACATTGATGGCCTTGGGCCTAAAATTATTGACCGTTTTATTGACGAAGGATTAATCAGCGAGGCCGTTGATATTTTTAAATTAAAAAAGGGGGATGTGGAAGTTTTGGAAAGATTTGGTGAAAAGTCGGCAGAAAATATTGAGAGAGAAATCAATGCTCGCAAAAAAATTGACTTAGCAAGATTTATTTATTCTCTGGGCATATTGCATGTGGGGGAAGAAACGGCGCAACTGCTTGCCAGGCAAGTAATCGCTAAATTAAAAATTAATGATTTAATAAATTATTTTAGCAAGATTTCTATTGAGGATTTACAAGGCATTAACGATATCGGCCCGATTGTGGCTAAAAGCATTTATGATTGGTTTCATAACAAGAAAAATATAAAATTACTGGAGGATTTAGAAGCGGCGGGAATTTCTGTCAGTGTTCCTAGTATAAAAACATCGGACTTAAAATTGACCGGAAAAACTTTTGTCTTAACGGGAACATTAAAGTCCATGTCTCGCGACGATGCCAAAGAAAAAATAAGAAGCATTGGCGGAGAAATTAACGAATCGGTTTCTAAAAAAACGGACTATATTGTCGTGGGGGAAAATCCCGGTTCAAAATTGGATAGAGCAAAGGCGCTTGGAATCAAGGTTTTAGAAGAAAAAGAGTTGCTAAAAATACTGGAATAAAAAAGTTTTTTAATTTAGAATTGAATTATGCCAGGCATCATTAATAAGGCCACTTTAAAGCACCTGTCTTCTCTTGCTCGCATTGAACTTAACGCTAAAGAAACTAATAAGTTTTTGAAGGATTTTGCTAAAATTATTGAGCATTTTAGCGAGTTGGAAAAAATTGATACCGATAAAATTGAGCCCATAATCGGCGGAACAAATTTAAAAAATATTTTAAGAGAAGACGATGTGGATTTTGACAAAAGAGCGCGTTCGGTCAATGATTCGGGCCGTATTATAAGAGCATTCCCCAATTCCGAGCGTGGCTATTTAAAAATTCCGCCAGTATTTGATGCTCCCGCTGGCTCGCCATGAAATGAAACATTTGCATGATTTAACTATTAAAAAATTTCACGAAGGTTTACTGAACCGAGCTTTTTCTGCGTTAGAAATGACAGAAAACTTTTTTAAATGGATAGAGTCCAACGATAAAAAAATTAATGCATATTTACACTTAAATAAAGAAGAGGCATATTTACAAGCAGAAAAAACGGATATTGCTTTAGTTAAAGGAGAAAAAATGCACCTATTAGGCGGTGTGCCTTTGGCAATCAAAGACAATATATTGATTACGGAGCAACCAGTTACTGCCGGTTCTAAAATTTTAGAAAATTATAGGGCATCTTATGACGCCACTGTGATTCGCAAATTAAAATCCGCTAACGCTGTTTTTCTTGGCAAAACTAATATGGATGAGTTCGCAATGGGCTCTTCTACCGAAAATTCAGCTTTTAAAATTACAAAAAATCCCCATGACCTGACTTTAGTTCCCGGTGGTTCTTCTGGCGGTTCGGCTGCGGCCGTGTCGTCGCATATGGCGGTTGCGGCGCTGGGGTCGGATACGGGCGGTTCTATCAGACAGCCAGCGGATTTTTGCAATGTTGTCGGTTTAAAACCGACTTATGGAGCGGTTTCAAGGTATGGGCTTATAGCTATGGCTTCAAGTTTAGACCAAATTGGTCCAATAACAAAAACAGTAGAGGATTCCGCCATCTTATTTGGCGCTATCAGCGGCCACGATTCTTATGACGCTACCAGCGCTGATGTTATTTACGGCGATGAATTAATAAACCCAAAACTGGAAAGAATCAAAGAAATGACTATCGGCTTGCCTAAAGAATATTTTATTGACGGGTTAGAAAAAGACATTAAAGAAAAAATTGATGAAGTGATTAAGTCCTTAAAGACCTTAAAAATAAAGTTTAAAAATATTAGTTTGCCGCATACAAATTCCGCCGTCTCTTGTTATTATATTATTATGCCGGCGGAAGTAAGTTCAAATTTATCCAGATTTGACGGCATTAGATATTCTCAATTGGTGGAATCAGACAAATTAGCCAAAAACCTTAAAGAACTGTACATAAAAAATAAAAGCTTGGGATTTGGCGCGGAAGTTAAGCGCAGAATTATTTTAGGAACATTTGTTTTGTCTTCCGGATACTATGACGCTTATTATTCTAAGGCCCAAAAAGTTCGCACGCTTATTAAAAAAGATTTTGACGAGGCCTTTAAGGAAGTAGATGTTATTTTGACCCCCGTATCTCCTACTAAACCATTCAAAATAGGGGAAAGAGCCGATGACCCGATGGCGATGTATCTGTCTGATATTTTTACCATTCCGGCAAATTTAGCCGGTTTGCCGGCGATAAGCATCCCCCCGGGATTTCAACTTATTGGCAAGCCATGGCGAGAGGCCGATATTTTGGGAATTGGACAATTTTATGAAAGAATTAATAAATAATTTTTTTGGAGATTTTTATAATTTTTTACAATCAGTTACAAACTGGTATATTGCCAATTTAGCCATTTTAGAAATTATATCCGTTATCGTTTCTTTGCTTTTGATATATGGAATAATTTATTGCATAATTCGCAGTAATTTTTTTGTTATCCAAACAGAAAAATGGATTGACCTTCTCAATATTAAAAATCTTTCGCGTCGGCGTTCTTTAAAGGCCTGGAAGCAAATATTAAAAAGATTACACAGTAAAGACCAGCTTCAGTGGAAGCTGGCTATTATGGAGGCGGATAAAATTTTAGATGAAATTTTAAAAATGGCCGGATATAAAGGAGAGATTATGGATGACCGCCTGAAGTCATTAACGGCGGCTCAATTAAGCAATTTAGAAGATATTAAAAATGCCCATCGTGTTAGACGACAAATATCGCAAAATCCGGATTTTCAAATTACTCAAAATGAAGCTGCGGCTGTTATTAAGGTTTATAACCAGGCCTTTGCAGAGCTTCATTTAATAGAGTAGAATGCTAAAATTATGTGTATGCGGTCGTGGTGTAGCCTGGTCTAACACGCCTCCATGCTCGCCCCGCACCAAAACAAGATTAATGGACCCGTAGTGTAGCCTGGTTAACACGCCTCCCTGTCACGGAGGAGATCACCGGTTCAAATCCGGCCGGG
>CAYIII010000025.1:0-5112 GCA_964363475.1 uncultured Candidatus Saccharibacteria bacterium | reverse complement strand
CCAATAAAATCTTAAAATCACAAATCCCAATGTTATTGGAATTTGGGATTTGGGGCTTTGTTGGGATTTGGGATTTGGTGCTTGGAATTTTATTAGATTAATTAAAAACTTTTACAACTTACCTGACTTTATTTTTTCTCTGATTTTTTCCACAAAATTATTAAAATAATAAAGATTGTGAAAAGTGAGTAATTTCATTCCCGTTATTTCTTTCGCTCTTATAAGGTGGGCAATGTAATTTCTTTTATAATTTTTACACACAAAACACGAACAATTTTTATCCAAAGATATTTTACTTTTAAGCAACAGGGTTTTATTAAAATTGATTTTTCCCGCGCCGGTAAACGCAATGCCGCGACGAGCGTAATGAGTGGGCACCGTGCAATCAAAAGTATCAATCCCCCATTTAATAATATTTTCTATGTCCTCCAGATAACCAATTCCCAATAAATGGCGGGGCTTGGATACTTGCAGGCGCGATACCGCCCAGCCCACAACTTCTTTCATTTGTCGTTTATCTTCTCCTAAATCACCGCCAATGCCAAATCCGGCGAAATCAAGAGAGTTAATAAAATCCGCGCCTTCCTCTCTTAAGTCCTTAAATCTTGAGCCCTGAATAATGCCGAATAAAGATTGCTTTTTATTGCCCCGCATTGATTCCACGCAAATTTTTGCCCAATTATGAGTTCTTTTTAGGGCTTTTTTGGCATAATCATAACTGCACAAAGGGGCGGTGCATTCATCAAAAGCGAAAATAATATCAGCGCCCAGTTTTTTCTGAATATCAATAGATTTTTTAGGACCAATAAATAATTCCTTGCCGTCTATCGGCGACTTAAAAATAACGCCGTCATCGGTAATTTTTAATCTTTTGGGCTGTTTGCCATGTTCTATAATCTGATGATTTTTCCCTGGAAAATATTTGAGCAGTTTGCCGACATTCAAATCATGCCCAAATCCCAAACTAAAAACCTGAAATCCCCCCGAATCAGTCATTATTGGCTTTCTCCAATTCATAAACTTATGAAGGCCGCCGCTTTTTCTGATGAAATCCTCCCCCGGCTTTAAATGCAGATGGAAGGTGTTAGAAATCAATATCTGAGTTTTGGTCTCTAAGACCTCCTCACTGGTTAATGTTTTTATCACCGCTTGAGTCGCCACCGGCACAAGCGTGGGCGTTTCTATCTCTCCATGAGAAGTTTTTAAAATACCCAACCTTGCCAAGCTTTTATTTGATTTTTTTATAACTTGAAATTCAATCATTTTCGTGCTAACATTACACGAATTGTTGTTCGTTGAGAAGATGGAGAAAGCCCATGAGTTCAATGTCGCCAATGGTAAAAATGTTGATTGATTTAACCAACGCAGACAAAGTTCAATGGAAGCGCACCCACTTAAATATCAACGAAAGTAAATCTGACGACTGGATTATTCGCACCGAATTACTGCAAGATGACCAACCCTATTTAGAAATTCATGACATTTCTAGAAACTCTACTTTTGATGAAAATTGCGTTCTATTGCGCGGCTACAATCACGGCATACAAGAGCTTGACCTGGCAATCACAGAACAATACAGAAGAAGAAAACTGTTTGAATTTAACGAAGAGTATAAGAAAAATATAGAAGAAATAGAAAAACGAAGATTAGAAGAAGCCCTAAAAAACGCCGAAAAAATACGAATCCTGACACAAAAATTTAAAGAAGAGTTTGGAAACCGACGCCCCCGCTAACCCAGGGGCTTTTTTTAAACAAAATTATTTTATTTCGTATACTAAATTAATATTTATTTTTACTTCTTGAGAACCGGGCTCAATACTTGGCGAGGCCGAAGCTTCTAGCGCATAATAGCGGGGAATGCCTATATTATCTTCATTAATGGATAATAATCTTCCCAATCTGAACCCGCCGGCTTTTGCTATAGACAAGGCCTTGCTTTTGGCCTGAGCAATCGCTTTTTCTCTAGCTTCGCTTTCAACTTTAAAGGGTTCGTCTATGGTGAAAGACAATTGAGAAATATTATTGGCTCCGTTTTGCGCCACGCCGGCTAAAATACTTCCGATTTTATTAAAATCCCTGACTTTTACCGAAACGCTCTGGCTGATAGAGTAGCCAATAATTTCCGAAGGAGGGCATGGCAAGCCCGCCTCCAAATTACGAACGGGACAACTGTAATTTTGATAGCGCGGCTCTAAATTATATTGAAGGGTCTCAATATCTTTCTTATCCACTCCGCTTTCTTTAATAAAACTAATTATTTTATTTATCTTGTTTGTATTTTCTTTTTGCAAACCGGCAATATCTTTGTCCCCTTGCGTAATTAAACCGAAAGAAAATTGAGCAACATCAGGTATAGCCACCACCTTGCCCTCCCCGCTTACAGAAAAACTGCGAAAAGAAGACGGCTGAATTGATTTTGAATACGAATCTACATAAACATACGCGGAATAAGCTAAGACTAACAGCGTTAATATTAACGCGATATTTAAATAATTTTTTAATTTATCATTCATAAATACTTTCAATAACAACGGGGTTAAGGGGCCGATCGTTTGCGGGATTAGTTTCAACATCGCCAATGACAGAAACAACTTCTTGCCCTTTTACTACTTTACCAAAGATTGTGTACTTATGAGGCAGGGGGTAATCTTCTAGCAATATAAAAAATTGACTGCCGTTAGTATTCGGCCCGGCATTAGCCATAGCGACCACTCCCTTCTTATAACCTGCTTTATAGGACTCGGATTCAGAATTTAATTCGTCTTCAAAGGTGTAACCCGGACCGCCAGTGCCATCTCCGCTAGGGTCACCTCCTTGAATCATAAACCCCTTGATAACTCTGTGGAAGGTAAGATTGTTGTAAAATCCCTTCCCGGCTAGCTTAACAAAATTATCCACGGCTTTTGGAGCGTCACTGTCATAGGTCTCAAATTGAATTTCTCCAAAATTGGTTTTAATAGTCATTAAACGTCTCTTCACTGTCTCATTATTATTACTAAAAAAATAAACACCTGCAACGATCGTCGCCGCTAAAATCGCCAATACTAACATTAACACTATAAATCTCAAACTCATTTAGTGATTTTATAAAACTTTGTTTTCTTTATCAACAGTTCTTTTTTCAATTTTTTTGCCGTCAATCAGCCATTTTGCCAAAGCCGCCACCGACAACAGGAGGAGAAGAATCACAAGAAATCCAAAAAGCGTCATAAAAAGGAACATTAAAGGAAATAGGCCCGAAAACCAAGGCCCCATCATGCCACTGCCAATCAAATAAGAACCACCTGTCTGATTATCTATGGGATACGAACCAAACCAGCAGGCGCTCGCTAAACTGGTAAAAGAAAAAAGCGCGACCACTAGACCGACTATTAAAAACACATAATTCTTCATAATTTTGTATATAATACCTGTTTAATTGAAAAAAATCAAGCGCTTGCCTGTGAGTAAGGCCCGGGCTTAAATCCAACAGCACTCTCTACCACACAAGCACCACCCGACCCGGGCCTTACTGCGCTTCTACCATGCCACATGCTTTATTAAGATTTTATTAACTAAAAAGCCCTCTCGGCAAGGGGGTCTTTTAGTTGTTTTATTGCGACGATTAGACGTTATCAGAGGATTTCATCTCCTAGGATAATCCCCTCTCCCGTCTATTTATAAAAGAACTGATGCGCAGATTATGCGTGAACCGCATTAAAATATTATTAAGGAAGGCGGCGACCTCTCTGGAACTACCGGATACCTCCTCAACAACTCTAATAAGATGTTCATGCGCCCCATGCTACACAAGAACAAATTAAATTACTGTTAAGAATTTTAAAATTCTACAAAAAAAGTCGTTCCCTTATTTAATAAGGAGCTAAACCAAATTTTATAACCAAGATGGTCTGCTATAACTTTACAAATATGCAATCCCAGCCCAGTTCCGTCGCTTTTATATCCTTGAGCGTTTTTTGACCTAAAAAATGGCTTAAAAATATTTTCTTTGTCTTTGTCAGAGATGCCAATGCCCCCATCCTTACAAGAAAAAATTATTCTCTTTCTATCTTTTTTGAATTTAATAAATATCCTCCCCTTGTTACGGCTGTAATTGATGGCATTTGCGATGATATTTTGTAAAATTTGCTGTATTAAAAACGCATTGGTAATCGTTAATTTTTTGTCGCCTGCAATAAATATTTTTATTTTCTTTTTTTCGGCAATATAATTTAACGCCTGAACAATCTTCTCAACAATATCTGAAAACTTTAACTTATCTGAAATATAAAAATCTTGATGACTATTTTGAATGCGCTGCCAAATCAAAAGGTCATGAATCAAATTTGATAGATATTTATTAACTTCTTGAGCCTTCTTAATAATACCAACCTCCTCAAAATGATTGCCTTGATGAGCTATATTTATAAGCGAATTTAAAAGTATTTCTTCTGCGGTGAGAGGAGATTTAATCTGATGGGCGATAAGAGACAACATTTTGCTATTATTTTTTTCCGCTTCGATTTTCTTGGTTACGTCGGATTCAATTCCGACAAAAAAAACTATTCTTTTATTTTTATCAAGAATTGGGAATATTTTTAATTCCGCGTAATATTTAGAACCATCTTTTTTTCTGTTGTGAAAAACTCCCGCAAAGGGCTTTTTTTCTGTTTTAATGGTTCTCCACATATCTTTATAAAATAATCGGTCGTTTTGATTGCCCCATAGTTCCCCCGGAGTTTTGCCAAGCATTTCTTTTTTGGAAAATCCAGTCAGATTCTCCATGCCTCTATTCGCATATAAAATAATGCTACTTGCGTCAGTTACTAACGCTCCGTCAGTTATCCTTTCAAAAATATCATCTCTTACAAAAGCGCCCGCTTTTTGCAGAGATTCATTAAATTTTTCAACTGTATAAGTTTTAGTTCTCATTGTTTTATTTGGATTTTAAACAAAAACCGACGCCCCTTATGGTTTCTAAGTCATTCTCTCGAAAACTGCCGCCGATTTTGCTTCGCAAGTGGTTAACATGAACATCAACAACATTACTAAAGGCATTGGAATTAAAATCCCACACATTAGTAAAAATATCTTCTCTGCTTACAACGCGATTCTTATTCCTCATTAGATATT
>CAYIII010000024.1:0-6390 GCA_964363475.1 uncultured Candidatus Saccharibacteria bacterium | reverse complement strand
TTCTTTCAAAGTTAGTCCTAGTTCCTTCTTCCCTAAAAATACTTTCCTGCTTGATATATCTAAAACTAAATCTCCTACCCGCATTAATATTGGTAAAGATTTCTTAGGACGACGTAATAAGGCCCTAACCCTAGCCAAGAGCTCTTCAGAGGAAAACGGCTTTGTTAAATAATCATCGGCTCCGCTTTTAAGCCCCATGATTTTATTCTGAATTTCATCTCTTGCAGTCAGCATTAGGATTGGCACTTCAATATTTTTATTTCTTATATTTTTACAAACTTCTAAACCATCTATGCCCGGAAGATTTAAATCTAAAATAACCAAATCATATTCATCCCTATACATTTCTATTCGTCTTTGGCCGGACTCGCCATCAAAAAGACAATCAACGGCAAAACCCTCTAATTTAAAATATCCTTCTAACGATTGCGAAAGACGTTTGTCGTCTTCAATAATTAGTAACCGCATGAAAGTTTTCGTAAAATACACCAAAAACCCAACAAGGTCAATAGTGCAGTTATTGTAAATAAATTTTATTAAAAATTTATTAATAATATGAATATGCTATACTTAACCAAGAGGAAAAAGGTCGGTTACAATAATACAAAAATTTTAAATCCGTTACATATATGGGAGACAAAAATCAATTACTTGGTTGGGCAACTTGGGTTCTAGTGGTAGTAGGAGCCGTCAACTGGGGACTAATTGGAGTTGGAGGATTCCTCGGCCAAAGCTGGAACGTGGTAAATATGGTGTTTGGAAGCTGGCCTTGGGTAGAATTGTTGGTCTATGTACTAGTTGGACTAGCCGGCGTTTATCTTCTATTTGGAGGTAAGTGCAAGAATTGCTTAACTAAATAATATTTAAATATTAACAAAGGAACCGCATGTGAGGTGCGGTTTTTTTGTTCTCTTTTGGTACAAAGTGGACTTTTCTTTTAATAAATGTTATTATTTCTACTTCATGCTTAATATTCGCAATGTTGCCATTATCGCTCATGTGGACCACGGCAAGACCACTCTTGTTGATGCCTTGTTGCGCCAATCCAAAACAAAAATGAATAAAGATGTTTCTGAAACAATCTGCATTATGGATAGCAATGAGCTGGAACGGGAGCGCGGCATTACCATCTTCTCTAAAAATGCCTCCATTCAATGGGGCGAAACAAAAATAAATATTATTGATACTCCGGGACACGCTGATTTCGGTGGAGAGGTTGAACGCGTATTAACAATGGTTGACGGATGCCTCCTTTTAGTTGACGCCAAAGAAGGTCCCATGCCACAAACCAGATTTGTGCTTAAAAAGGCCTTGGAGATGGGACATAAAATTATCGTTATTATCAATAAAATTGACAAAACAGATGCCAGACCGGCGTATGCTCTAGACAAGGTCTTTGACCTATTTGTTGAACTTGGCGCTGATAATCAAATGCTTGATTTCCCGATATTGTACGCGGCGGCGCGCGACGGTAAGGCGGGATTAACATCAGATTTAACGGCAATGACCAATATATCGCCAATCTTTGACGCGATTATCAAACATATACCGTCACCGCGAAGCGATGTTAATAAACCTCTGCAATTTTTAACAAGCATGGTTAACGGCGATGATTTTAAAGGACGCATCGCTACCGGCCGAATTCATAACGGCATTATTCACGCTGGTCAAGAAGTCACGCATATCAATAGAACTGGTAACATAAAAAAATATCGCCTCATGTCTCTTATGACATTCATTGGTTTGGAACGCCAAGAAATAAAAGAGGCGTTTGCCGGCGATATTATCGCAATCGCGGGCATTCCCGACATTACTATCGGAGAAACAATTGCCGACATCATAAATCCCATAGCTCTTCCGCTTATAAAAATAGAAGAGCCGACGGTAAAAGTAACCGTCAGCACAAACGATTCGCCTTTTGCCGGCAAAGAGGGGCAGTTTTGCACATCACGGCAAATTCGCGAGCGTCTGTATAAAGAGCTAGAAACGGACATGGCGCTCCGCGTTAAAGACGGTTCTGACGGCAAATGGATTGTTTCCGGTCGCGGTGAACTTCATTTGTCTATTTTTATTGAACGGTTGCGACGCGAAGGATACGAATTCCAAATTTCACGCCCGCAAATCATATCAAAAGAAATTGACGGCAAAAAACTGGCGCCTTTTGAAAAAATTTTTATAGAAGTTCCCGAGATTTATTGCGGAACAATAATTCAAGCCCTTGGTTCGCGGCACGGGGAATTAAAAGACATGCGCACGGAAAATGGGATAACATTTCTGGAATTCTCCATACCAACTCAAGGACTTTTTGGTTTTAGAAATCAGTTTTTAACAAACACCAAAGGAACGGGCATCATGAATTCCGCGTTTGACGATTATTTTCCAGACCCGAGCGACTGGCGCCAGAGAGAGCAGGGCTCGCTTGTGGCTCACGAGACGGGTGAAACCCGACTTTACGGACTTCTGAATGTTCAAAATAGAGGCGTGTTTTTTTACGGTCCGGGGGAACAAGTGTATAAAGGACAAGTTGTGGGCCAAAATTCACGCCCGCAAGACATAAATGTTAATGTCTGCAAAGAAAAAGAACTTTCAAACATGCGCTCAAAAAATGACGGTTCGGCGGAGCATTTTAACGCGCCGAAACGAATGGGGCTTGAGGAGTCATTGGAATATATTGGCGACGATGAATTAGTTGAGGTTACGCCCAAGAGCGTCCGCATTCGCAAAATGACGCTAAAGAGTTAATTCTTTTTCAATTTTATCAAGAAGCCGTCTTGACGCGTTCATACGGTCATCGTCATAAATAGAAATTGCAAATACTTCCTTGCAATGGGGCTTGAGAATATCCGTTATTTCAGAAATGCGGTTTTCGCTTGCCGTATCGGCTCTTGAAACAATGACGTATTCCGGCTTTTTAAGCAGAAGCGGATTATAAACGCCAAGCTCATGGCGAATAATTTTGTAATCCGCTAACGGATTCTGGGTGCCTGCGTCAATAAAATGAAACAAAATACTGGTTCGTTCAATATGACGCAAGAATTTTACGCCCAAACCCTTGCCGGACGAGGCCCCTTCTATTAAACCGGGAATATCCGCGAGAATTAAATTATGATACGCGCCCAAATGCGGCTCGGTAGTGGTAAAAGGATAATTAGCGACACGGCTTTGGGCGTTTGTGATTTCATTCAAAAAACTGGATTTCCCGATATTAGGCAAACCAATAAGTCCGATATCGGCAATAAGTTTGAGTTCTAATTGCAATGTATAATTTTCTCCGGGAAAACCATGCTGAAATTGTTTGGGAGAAGTATTTTTTGAGGAACGGTAAAGAAAATTGCCTTTACCGCCTCGGCCGCCATGCGCTATTAAAATAAGTTCGCCGACGGCCGTTAATTCATATTGATTATTCGTGGCTAAATCTCGCGCTATCGTGCCGCGCGGAACAAAAAGCGTTAAATCGCGTCCGTCATGACCGTCACGAAACGATGGCCGTCCATCCAATCCCTTATCCGCCGTAAATACCTTTTTTGTGCGAAAATGACGCAAAGCACCAAGGTCGGCAACTGCCTTAAGATAAACATCCCCGCCCTTACCACCGCTTCCGCCGGTAGGGCCGAGAGCCATTTTTATTTTACTGAAAGAAACGGCTCCCCTTCCGCCGTTGCCAGCCGTTACTTTGATTGTGACATTATCTATTAACATTTTTTTTAATTTTTTTTAAAGATATAATTTCTTTTTTATCCAGCAAACGGCTTTCGCCCGAAGAAATATCCAAAAGCGCAATCGGGCCAATCCGTAATCTTAACAAACGCTCAACAGTTAAGCGCAAAGCATTTGTCATTTTTCTAATTTGATGATGCCTCCCTTCGCGAATTAAAAGGAGAAATGAATGCACGCCCAAACATTTAACTTTAGCGGGCAGTGTTTTTTTGCCTGCCCGCCCACTGGCGGGACCATCAATCATAATTCCTTCCTCCATTGCCTTAATATGCCAAGGTGAAATATTTTCACGCACCGTTACCTTGTATTCTTTTTCAACTAAGTGGTCGTCTCCGGTAATAATTGCGGTTATCACGCCGTCATTTGAAAGCAATAAAAGTCCCTCGCTTTCTTTGTCTAATCTGCCCACAACATTTAAATGAGCAAATTGCGGAAAAATATCAAAAATAATTTTCCCCTCGGCTCTGTTTTTAGAACATACGACGCCCCGCGGCTTATAAACCGCGACAGTGATTTTTTGAGAAGAACTTTTTGCGGGCAGGCCTCGCCCATGGGCGGGCAATCCGATAATTTCCACCCTGTCTTTAGACGGGTCAATAGAAACCCCCATTTTATTAATAACTTTTCCGTTAAGTTTGATGAGGCCTTTGCGAATATAATCTTCGGCTTCGCGGCGCGACAAAATTCTCTCCAAAGACAAGTATTTTTGAATACGCATTGCCCATCAATTTAACAATCTTTATAACTTTTTGTCAACTCAAACTAACGCAACGCCGTCCTGATATACAGTCATGCCTTTTTTCTTCAATTCTTTAAAGAATTCTTCAACCGGCACCGCCATATCCGGCGCAAAACTTCCGCGAGCCGTTATACGGCCGTCAAGAATCATTTGAGCAATAATAGATGCCGGCAAACCAGTGTCTATATTACACCCGGCGCTTGTCCATCCCGGCAAAGTGGGCACAATGCATTCCATTCGGATTATTTTTATATCCCCGCTCTTATCTTTGCCGGAAACCTCAACCCAAAGATTTTCTTTTTCATTGTAATTTTCAGGCCGCGGCAAACGCGTTAAGATTCGAGAAAGAGCGTCTATGGGACGAATTTCTGTTTTTTCAAAAGTAAGTAAATTTTTCTCGCCTAAACCAAGTTCAATAATTTTTTTTAAAATTTCAAGAGAATGCTCGGGAAATCCGGCGTAAAATCTTATATTTTTCGGTTTGTAAGATTTATAATCCTGCATAAATGTGTAGATCTCCGGATGCCTGACTAAATAACATTTTTGTGAGCCAATTTCTCTAAATTCTCTAATTACTTCGGTCTCCAAAGGTTTTTTTTCAATCCATTGACCGTCCTCTATAAGAGGAGCTGAATCAACTAGTTCTTCTATGATACTTTCAATTGAAAATGGTACGGCGAATTTTTTTATATTAGAATCCCAGGCAAAACCAAGCTCAATGGTGTCTATCTCGCTAAAAAATTGGGAAGCGTGCTTCATCATTAAATTATTTATTCCCGGCGTTGAACCGCAACCGGTAATAGCCGCAAGGCCTTTCTTTTGAAAATCTTCGTTCATAGCAATCTGGACCTTAGTCATTGGTATGTCCGACCCTAAATCTATTATATGCCTCCCCTCTTCCAAACAAACGCGACAAACATCATGATTCCAATCCCCCTCAGCGCAATTAATCAATACTTGAGCGGGAACTTTTTTAACTAATTCTTTAAAAGTTTCGTAATTTCTTAAATCAGTAAATTCAAAGGGCGTGCCCGGATATTGAGATAAATTTTCTTCAGACCCTTCACGATATAAATCAGCGCAAAAAACTTTGTAGCCGGAATCAAGCAAGTCGCGAACAACAATTCTTCCCTGCATTCCGCTGGAACCGATAATTAAAAAATCGTATTTCATAACTGAAATATTATCACAAATATTGCCATGTGTGCTATAACAAAACCGCTGAATTTATACAGCGGTCTTTTATTCTTGAATTGGTAGAATTTTTAATTGTTTTAACTCAAGAAGGACTAATACAAAAATTTGCTCTTCGACGCTAGTATTTCCAATATCACTACAAATACGACGATCATCATTTTTCAAATCTAATTCCAATACTATCTTATACTCTTCTCTTACATTCATCATTGTGTGGTCTTTTTTTCTATCAGCTTCGGAAAGCAAAAAGTCCTCTAACACTTTTCTAACAACTTTCTTATTAGCGTTGGCTCTTATGACGATTTCATTAGTTTTGATGTTATAGGTAACTTCTAACCTGATATCTGTCTTAAACACGGCCGAATTCCCTCAAAAAATTGGGTAAGGAACTGACGCTAAAATAGCAGGAAAATTAAATTTTGTCTAAAAATCAGGAACGGTTTCCCAAGAGCTAATTTGCATTGCGGGACTTATTTGCAATACTTCAACTTTTATTTTTTTTGTATATCCAGAAACGGTACTTTGCGTCTTTACTACCCTAGAAAGATTACCCGACCCGCCAACGGCTAATATGTCGCAAGATTTTCCATCCACAACCAAGGTCTCATTACCGCTATAATTTATAACGCTTTCTAATTTAAGCAATGCTGATTCTGCGCAGAGATTGGCCATGGCTAAAGCTTTTTTTGATTCAACTTCTCCCAAACTCACTTTAATTTCTGATAAAGAACGCAAAT
>CAYIII010000023.1:5518-7505 GCA_964363475.1 uncultured Candidatus Saccharibacteria bacterium | reverse complement strand
CATGCCTTGCGGCGCTAGCTCCTAAAGCTAGTGCGTCTGCCATTTCGCCACCTGCCCCCCACACCAATGGAGTTTAAGGCAATTTAAGATTATTTTCAAAAACTACTTGACACTTTAGTAAAAGCAGTGTATAATACGGGCATAAGCCAAGTGGCTTAAAAACAGCACTTTGAACCCTATTTACAAGGAGTTTCGCATGGCTGGTAAGCCCAATGGCAAGTCGGAAGGTTCGTCGCCGGTCTTCAAGCAACTGGGGGAAATCGTTTCGTTCAACCGGTGGTTGGACAAAAACACTTTCCTCACGATCCTCAAGTGGACGTTTTGGGGGTTTGTTGTCTGGAGTGTTCTGGTTCTGGCGGGATTTGTGCGCAGGCCGTCGGCGATATCTTCGCCGGCAACGCCCCAACAGCAGGCGCCGGCGCAATCCGCGCCGACACGGGCTTCGGTCCACATTCCGCTCAATTCTGGAATGTGGACGCAGGTTGAGTTGTCGCCCTATGAAGCGACAACTGTCTTCCTGCCGGCGCAACCCTTCCATTTGGACATTCGTCCGGGAGGGGATTGTGATGGTGTTCTGGACTTGGGGTACAAGCGAACTCGCCTGTATTGCGGAATGCCGCATATCAATGCGGTTATTCCCCCGATGATTCAGCTCTCCGGACAAGGAAGCGTTTTCTTCCAGGCCCAGCCGACTTATTGAAGTGAGTTGGCAAAAACACAAAGCCCCTCGTTTGCTGTTTAGCAAACGAGGGGCTTTTAAAACCCCAAGCACCAAGTTCCAAATCCCAACAAAGCCCCAAATCCCAAATTACAATACTTAATATTGGGATTTGTGATTTAATTAACAACTTGTTCCCAATAATCCGCAAACTACGGGAACTACCGCATAAGATAACAGAGCCACTGCTGTGCCAACGGCGGCATAAATTAATACAGTTTTTGCTGACTTTATGTCTTGTTGCAAAACAAACAAATAAGCCGCGTACAAAACAAAAACCGCTACCAATACAAACAAAATAGCTTGTCCCCATCCTATTAAAGTATCCAATACCCTAATAACATCACTAATGCTTCTTATTGGCGCTTGAACGGCGCTTCCGCCCCCGTATCCACCACCTCCATACCCGCTAACGCCTCCTCCGTAACTACTACCGCCTCTGCTGCCAAAAAAATTAAATTGAGCAAAACTTAAAAGAGGCAAGGACAAACCAATAATAGAAATAATTTTATTTTTCATTTTTTATTCTTAAATAAAATTTAAAACGACCTTTTTCATAATTATAGCGTATTTTAGAATCCCCACAAAATTGATTCAATTATTGACGTAACGCCATTAGCCATTAGCAAAATGGCAAAGCCCACTGCCGCCCACAAAATTATCATACCCCCCTTTTTAGCTTTGGCGGGGTTGCCGGCGGAAGTAATAATTATAAACGCTCCCCACATTACCATTAGAGCCACTAGAGGGACGGCAATAAGAACTAAGCCGTTTATAATTCTATTGATTAAATCGGGAATTGTATAAATGCCAAACGGATTAGGCAGGTTTTGGCTGGCGCCGCTTCCAAATCCGCTCACCCCTCCGCCGGAAAAACCGCTCACTCCGCCTCCAGAGAAACCACTTGTTCCACCGCCAGAAAAACCACTTACGCCCTCTCTACCGGCTCTGCCGGTCAAAAAATCAGCCCGCGAAGTTTGAGCCAGCGCTTTATGAATAAAAAAATTTAATATTCCCCACATTTTAAAATTTACAGCCCGTAAGTTTGTACCAAGGGCATTGAATCCCAACTAACCAAAACAAAGAATTAACTATCAGCCACGCCGCCGCAATCACCACGATACCAATAACGGCATCCTGAATAATCTTTTTGCCTCTTGTTAATTCTCCGGAACTATCTCTAGATACAATTATAACAAATGCGCCATAAACGATATACGCGGTGGCTCCCACGGTGGCTATATAAAAAGCAAAATGTAGAATGTTATA
>CAYIII010000023.1:0-5418 GCA_964363475.1 uncultured Candidatus Saccharibacteria bacterium | reverse complement strand
GGATTATCGCCGCTCATTACTGATTCTATCATTTCTGAAAAAACATCATCAATTGCTAAATTATCAATTTGAAGCCAAGAGCGCGCCGTCAATGCCGTATTGTTTCCGTATTGAGAAATTAAAGTGCGCAAAGCCGGCAATTCTCCCACATATTCCAAATATTTTAATGAAATTTCCGGCTTAGTGGTGGCAAAAATAATAAAATCCCAAGCATCTTTAGCGCGAACGCTGTTAGCCGAGACGGCCAATCCATAATAAAAAGGAAAATCGGCCTTATTAATAATATTTTGCGGAACAGGAGCCAAGACAAAATTAAGGGACGGATTTTGCTGTTCCAAAAATCGAGCATGATATCTATAACCAAACATCATTGCTAATTTTCCTTGAACAAAGGATTCAACGGAATTCGGCTGTTTTTTATTCCAAACATAATATTCGCTTTCCGGATTGCTAAATTTCGTGTAAAAGAGAAACGGGTCAATGCCATCGCCCGCAAAAGTGGCCCGTGAGAAATCTTTATTGACCATTTCCAGGCCATTTTGCATCATAATCAAATTCAAAACATCAGTCGCTCTATCAATATTAGAATTAGAACCGCCGATAGCGACACTGCCAAAGCCAAGCTTTTTAAGCATGTCCTGAAAATCCAGCCAATTAGAAGGAGGAACGGCTACGCCCTTGCGGTCCAAAATATCCTTATTATAAAAAAGGGAAAGGGTGTCAATATATAAAGGAAGAGCGTAAACAGCTCCGTCGGGAGCAAAATCCTGCTCAACCACGCTAGGAAATAGCGCTCTTAATTGTTCTATATTAATAGCATCGCTATCGGCCATCACAACCTTATTCAAATGTTTAGGAAGCCAGTTGTGTTGAAACATGAAAAAATCCGGCCGTTCTTTTCCCGCCAAGCCGTTCAAGAGAACATTCTCATAATTTTCCAAAGGAACTTGCGTGTACTGGATTTTTATTTCAGGATGTTCTTTTTGATATTCACTTATTATGTCCTGCCAGATTTGGCGATTATCAAATCCCCAAAAATTCAGATTAATTTCTCTTTTAGCTATTTTTTTTAAGCCGGGAATTACACCGAGAATTAGCAATAAAATTACAACCAGCAGAATAAGGCCTATCCCAACAACCCACCACTGATTTTTATTTAAAGACATATAGTGCCTATGATTACATCACCGGCATTTAAGTTCATTATTTTAACCCCTTGCGTCGCGCGGCTGGCAGTTCTTATTTTTGCCAATTCAGTTCTTATTATTTGTCCCTTTGCCGAAAGAACAAATAGGTCTTCTTGTTGGTCTACATAATGAGCAGAAACTAATTCGCCGGTCTTATTAGTTATTTTAGCAGTTTTTATACCTTGTCCGCCACGGTTCTGCACTTTGTATTGGGAAATGGATGTGTGTTTGCCGTAGCCCTTGTTCATTATTACCAGCAATTTGCCTTCTTTAACTTGCTGTTTGTTGATTACATTTAAAGATGTTACCCGGTCGCCGGTTTTCAATCTCATTGCGATTACTCCGGTCGCTTGTCTGCCCATGGCGCGAATTTGCGATTCTTTAAAACGAATAGCTTGTCCTTTCCAGGTAGTTAAAATAATATCATCGTTTCCGGATGAAAGTTTTACCCAAGGCAATTGGTCGTCTTTTTTAAGAGTGATGGCAATAATGCCCGTTTTTCGGACATTGGCGAAATCATCCAGAGAGGTCTTTTTAATCAGGCCGTTTTTAGTAATCATTACCAAATAACCCTTGGAGTTATCGGCATAAGTGATAATGGCGCTAATCTTTTCATTCATCGGCATGTCCAAAAAATTGTGTATGGATTTGCCTTTCGCGGTTCTTGAACCCACTGGAATTTCCCAGACCTTGGTTTGAAAAACCCGTCCTCTTTCGGTAAAGAACAAAATATTATCGTGAGTATTGGCAGTTAAAAACTGCTCCAAAAAATCTTCTTCCGCCACTTCAGAGCCAATCAGTCCCTTGCCGCCTCTTCCCTGATTGCGGAAGATATTGGGGGAGAGACGTTTTATGTATCCGCCGTGAGAAAGCGTGATAATAACTTCTTCTTTTTGGATGAGGTCGGCCTCGCTGAATTCTTTTAATCCGCCGGCAACCACCTTTGTTTTTCTTTCGTCGCCATACTTATCTTTTAGTCCTCCCAATTCATCTTTAATAACTTTTAATATTTTTGACGGACTGCGGAGTAACAGCTCCAATTCCGCGATTAATTTTTGTTTTTCCGTCAGTTCATCTTCTATTTTTTGTCTTTCCAGAGCCGCCAGTGTTTGCAAGCGTATTTCCAAAATGGCGTTGGCTTGAATGTCGCTGAATTCAAATTTTTTAACTAAATTATTAAAAGCGTCCTGCCTGTCTTTGGACTTTTTAATCGTTTCTATAATTTTATCAATTATGGACAATGCCTTAGCCAGCCCTAGCAAGATATGTTCTCGCTCTTTTGCTTTTTTAAGGTCAAATTCGGCGCGTCGGCGCACCATTATTTTCCGATGGTCAACGTGCGCTTGCACAATCTCCAAAATGGCCATCAATTGGGGCTGAAGCCCATTCTTTAGCGCAATTAAATTAAGGTTAAAATTTTTCTGCAGGTCTGTGTATTGATAAAGCTCATTCAAGACCTTTTGCGGCGAAACATCTTTTTTGAGCTCAATAATAATGCTCATGCCGTCTTTGTCGGACTCATCGCGAATATCGCGAATCTCCTCAATTTTTTTAGTGTTAACTAATTCGGCAATCTTAATAATTAATTCCGCCTTATTAACTTGATAGGGGATGGCGGTAATTTCAATGAAGTCATCTTGAATCTCGGCTATGCCTCGGGTTGTGATAGCGCCTCTTCCTGTCAGATACGCGTTAATAATCGCTTTTTTATCATAAATAATTCCTCCAGTCGGAAAATCGGGTCCTTGAATAAATTTCATCATATCCTCTCCGGTTGCTTTGGGGTTGTCAATTAAATGAATAGTCGCGTCAACGATTTCATTTAAATTATGGGGAGGAATGCTGGTTGCCATGCCGACAGCGATGCCTACCGCGCCATTTAACAGGAGATTGGGCAGTTTTCCCGGAAAATATTTGGGTTCTAGGCGGCTTGCATCGTATGTCGGTTGCCACTCAACTGTTTCTTTTTCAATATCAAGTAATAACTCTTCAGATATTTTTGCTAATTTGCATTCGGTGTAACGCTGGGCGGCCGCTGAATCGCCGTCAATTGAACCCCAGTTGCCTTGGCCGATGATGAGCGGATAGCGCAAAGAAAAATCCTGCGCCATGCGTACCAAAGTGTCATAAATAGACATATCGCCGTGGGGATGATATTTACCCATTGTTTCTCCGACTACATAGGCGGATTTTCTTAGTTTAGACGCGGCAGTAATGCCGCTTTCCCACATCGCCCACAAAATTCTTCTTTGCACGGGCTTTAAGCCGTCTCTGACATCCGGCAGGGCTCGTGAAACTATAACCGACATCGCGTAGTCCAAGTAGGACTCTTGCAGTTCCTGGGTTATTTCGCGGGGTTCTATTTTTTGTTGTATTTCTTTAAATTCTTCTTTCTTTTTTGCCATATTTTATTTGGTGACGGTGAATGTGTTGCCGTCGTTTATTTTTTCATGAAAAAAAACATAACTATTGGCAAGTCCATATTCTATTTTATCGCCAATCACCTCAAGCCCTGTTTTGAAAACATTCCAATTACTGACTCTTGTTGGAGCATTGCGAGTATCCACGGCTACTACCGTGACATTTAAATACATGGCCCATAAAAGCAAAATTATCACCACCGATATGGTCGTTAAACCAAAAAGCCATTTCTTCTTAGAGCCCTCATCTAATTCCTGTAATTCTGCTATAAAATTTTTTAAACTTTTAGACATATAATTCTTGATAGAGGAGTTGTCGGTATTTCTTTTTTCTTTATAACTAATTTATCTAAGCCCTCCGCTTTTTTTCCGAGCCCTTTTTCTAATTCCTTGCAAGAGCCGGCGCTGGAAATAACAATTTTAGGATGCAATTGCTGAATGGCTTTTACTCCGTCAGCCGTATCCGGAGCGAACAAAATATCAACATCTTTTCCGCCGGAAAGACCCAATCGTATTTCCTCCGCCTTAATCAAATAAACGAAATCGGGCAAGCCGGTGATTTCAATATCTTTTATTTCATACTCCCCCGGTCCGTGGATAATATTTTCCGCGTTAGGTGTTTTATCCTTCGGCTGGCTCAGGACAGAACTCTCGCGAGTTCTGATAAAAATATCGGGCTTCATCCTGCCCGAAACTTCTCCGTTAAGACCCTCGGTTAAAATAGTTGTCCCCCCTGTTTGAATCTTAAGATTACCCGGTCCGCCAAAGCTGATTATCATATGCGTATTCTACCTTTATTTTAATAAAAAATCAACCCCGATTAGCGCGGGGTTAACAAGGAACCAAAGGGGCGATTTCTTCCGGATTTAGCGTGCCCTGAAAATTCCAATGGCGAGCGTATTTGCTGGCGGTTCTGTATGAAATGAATACCCTTTTTTTGCGGCGCGGAGCATGGGGACCAAAATATCTGATTCGGAATCTACCATCTTTTAGCTGTCTTATCTTGGCGCGTTGTTTATTTTTACGCAGAACGGACATTGCGCGCTTTCCTTATTGGGGGGTAAAAAAACTAGTTGGTAGTGTAGTATAAATATTATTTATTGTCAATCGCGCTTGCGTGCGAGCGAGCGCGTAAGGTTTGCCGCTAATTGCGTGATTAGAATAATTATTACTCCTGTAAAGTAAAAAACATCCCCGATGCTTAAAATGGACAAAAAACGGCCGAAAAATGGCACATAAAACGGTATATAAATATGGTCTGCCAATAAGGGAAGGCGGGTATCCGCAGATAATTTAGTATGGCTTGAGCTATTTGCAATTTCTTTCTCAAAAAATGCCTCATTTTCTTCTCCCCCGCTTTTTATATTGACGGGCATTTTCCCCTGATTAAGGCCTACAACCGTTAAATTAAAAACTCCTCCGACAAAAGCCAATAAAAGCGAAGCGAAAATTACTCTTTTTATTCTTTTGGATTTTCCGCGCGTTATTATAAATACGCATATCGTAAATAACGAAAAGAAAAATAAGACCCAGGCCAGAGAATACCAGTAACTTGCCATTCCCCAACTCCTTAAATATCAAAATGCTTCTATTATTAGAACATTGGTTTTGGGAGTGGGTCAATCCAGAGCGGTAAATTTTTAATTAACCTAATAAAATCCCAAGCACCAAGTTCCAAATCCCATCCGCCAGTTGGCGGACCAAACCACAAGTTCCAATATCTAATATTGGGATTTGTGATTTTAAGATTTTATTGGGATTTGGTCATTGGGATTTGGGATTTTATCGATATTTGCCTTTTTTATGAAAAC
>CAYIII010000022.1:0-7866 GCA_964363475.1 uncultured Candidatus Saccharibacteria bacterium | reverse complement strand
AAAGTTGACGAAAAAGAAGTAAGGTTGATGAACGATTTAATGAAGCATCGCGGTCCTGATGGCGAGGGTTTTTTTGTTAATGAATCCGTTGGCTTGGGACATCGCCGTCTTTCTATTATTGATTTGAGCGTTAATGGCAGTCAGCCAATGAGTAATGAAGATAATAGTATTTGGATTACTTTTAATGGAGAAATTTATAACTATCAAGAGTTAAGGGAAGAATTAAGGGGTAAGCATCAGTTTAAAAGTAATAGTGATACTGAAGTTATTATTCATGGTTATGAGGAGTGGGGGGTTGATATTTTAAAGAAACTGCGAGGGCAATTCGCCTTTGGTTTGTATGATTCTAAAAATAATAAGTTGTTTTTGACCGTAGACCATATTGGCCAGAAACCACTTTATTATTATTTTAATAAAGAACAAAAAAAGTTTTATTTTGCTTCTGAAATAAAACCGATTCTAAAGTCCTCTAAAATTTCCCCAAAAATTAATTTAGAAGCCCTACACTCATATTTTGTTCATAATTGGCGTCATATTCCGCATCCGCATACCATTATTGAAAATATTTATAAATTACAGCCGGCTACTTTTTTAATATTAAATATAAACGACGGTCAGTTGCATATTGATAATTATTGGCAAGCAGATTTTACAAAAACAAATTATTCCGAAGAAAAATATATAAGTAATTATAAAAACATTGTCAAACAATGCGTTGAGTTGGTTAGTGTTAGCGATGTGCCAATTGCCGTATCTTTGTCTGGGGGTGTAGATACCAGCACGATTGTAGCTTTAATGAATCCGCCAGTTGGCGGATTGCGCACTTATTCTATTGGCTTTGATTATAATGACCCTGAACTTGAAAGGGCTCGGCATATATCAAAAATGTTTAATACCGACCACAAGGAAATTATTTTTAATAAAGAATCCTTTGGGGAGATGGAAGATTTAATTGGTTTATATGGCGAGCCATTAAATTTATTGCCAGTTTTACATTTATATAAAATCTGCCAAGAAGCCAGAAAAGAAGTTAAGGTTTTAATTGGCGGCAATGGAGCGGATGAAATTTTTTATGGATATGATGGCACGGCAAGGTTAAAAAGAATCAGCTTGATTTATAATTTAACCGCTTTTATTCCCCGCTTTGTTTTTCGTTTGTTAGGATTTTTTTCTAAAACATTTCGTGTTTTTGCTGCTGGTAAAGATAAATTTAAGGGGGAGTATTATCGGATTGTAGGAGAACAGTTAAAACAAAACTTATATCAACCTCGTATTGTTGAAGAAATTAAAAACGTCAACGAGGGAGAAATAATTGATTATTATAATCGTGCTTGCGATTCCCCTCATTTAATTGAGAAGGGATACTATTCTGGTTTGATGAGCGAGAATCAGCATTCTGTAACTATTGTGGCTGACTTGGCTGGTATGGCGAATTCTGTAGAAATAAGGGCTCCGTTTCTAGACCACAAAATGATTGAATTTGCTTCCAGTTTGCCTTTAAAATTTAAAGCCGGCTCTTGGTTTGGCAGGAAATATAATAAATATATTATGAAGAAATCTATGGAAGGCACATTGCCCTTAGAAATCCTTTACGCTCCAAAAATGGGATTGGGATATAATATCAAGATTGGAAAATTAATTTCTGGTGAGTGGAGAGGTAAAACAGAAAATATATTGTTTAATATTTTGCCCAAAGCAAATATTTTTAATTTGGATTTTATAAAGGAAAAATTTGAGGAACATTTAAGAGGCGGCCGCGATAACAGCGCTTTGCTTTGGGGATTGGTTGTTTTTGGAATTTGGTATAAAAATTTTTTACAAGATAATTTATGAAAACGGGCTTAATATTTTACCAGGGCGATTGGGTGGCGGGCGGTTTATGGCGGTACGGTTATTCGTTGGCAACCGAATTTTTAAAATTAGACGCCAATAACGAGTACAAATTAATACACGGCCATAAAAAGCCGGAAAATTTTTTGGGACTGGAGCACATAGAAGAATTAATACCTTTAAATTCCTGGCAGAAAATTTTGAAATTACCGCAAATTTTGAATAAAAATAATTTTGACGTGGTTCATGTGACAGAAAATGCTTGTCCTTTATTTATAAGACCTAAATATAAAGTTTTAGTTAATATGCATGATTTGATGCCGCTGGCTTTACCGCAAGCGGTTAATAAAAAAACTTTTTTGTATTACAAATTCTATCTTCCTCAAGCGCTCAAGCGAGTTGATTGTATTATTACTTCCTCACAGCACAGCAAAAATGATTTGATTAAGTTTTATGGCATTGACGATAAAAAAATTAAAATTATCTATCATGGCATACCATCGCATTTTTTTGGCGATATTGATTCCGGCAAACTGGAATATTTTAAAAATAAATACAAAATTACCCATCCCTTTCTTTTGTCGGTGAGCGGCATTAATTTTCGCAAGAACTTAAAGATTGTTTTTGAGGCCTTTAATATTTTGCCTAAATCTATAAAGCAAGAATACAAAATATTATTAGTAGGTAAGGCGGAGAGCGAAGCCGACCCAGCTAGACAGTTAATAAAAAAAATGAATTTAGAAGACAGCGTGAGATTTTTGGGTTATGTTCCGGAAGACGACCTGCTGTATTTTTATAAGTTGGCCAGCGTTTTCTTATTTCCTTCCCTATACGAAGGTTTCGGGTTACCTGTTATTGAGGCAATGGCGGCCGGTTGCCCGGTAATATCTTCCGATGCCACTTGTTTGCCGGAAATTACCGGCGGCGCCGCTTTGCTTTTAGACCCAAATAAGATTATTGACTGGTCAGAAGCGATGTCTAATGTTTTAACTAACTCTAAAATCAAAGACAATCTTATAAATAAAGGAAAAAACCATGCGCAACAATTTACTTGGGAAAAATCAGCCAAAGAACATTTAAAATGTTATTATGATTAAAAAAATAAAAGAAAAAATTTATTCTTTTCTGATTTTTACCCAATATTTTACGCGAACAGATAATATTTATTTAGCGAAGGGAGGATTTTGGCTTATTTTGGCGGCTGTTACGGCTAATATTTTAGGAATTGTTTTGGCCGTTGTTTTTACTCGATTGAGCACTAAGGTGATTTATGGGCAATATCAATTTGTTTTCGCTTTAATTGATACCTTTTTGATTCTTTCTTTGCCCGCCATTAATACGGCGGTAATGGAGGCCGTAGTTAGAGGAAAGGAGAAAAGCGTCCTTTTGGCAATTAAGAGAAGATTACAATTTGGTTTAACGGGCTCCCTTGTTTTTTTATTGATTGGCATTTATTTTTATGTCTTTAAACAAATGTTTCTTTTGGCGGGGGCTTTCTTGGGAGTAGCTATTTTCTTTCCTTTTTATAATATCGTTAATACTGTTTTTGCTTATTATGACGCCAAAAAGAAATTTTACTTGCCTCAAATTTTCCACATTTTAATGAGATTAGTTATGGGAATTAGCGTAGTAACAGCCATCATTCTTTGGAATAATATCTTTGCCATAATTACTATCTATTTAATTACTAATGGCGTAATGAATCTAGTTATTTTATGGTATTTCAAAAAAACAGAAAAACTAAAAGAGGAAACTGATTTGGGTATTGTTGATTATGGCTTGCAATTAACTTACGCAAATATTATTCCTGAAATACTTAATAATGCGGACAAGTTGTTTATTTCGGTATTTTTAGGCGCGGAAGCGTTAGCTGTTTACGCAATAGCGGAAAAAATCCCCAATACGATTAAGGGTTTTTTAAAGAGCTTAAAAATTTTATTTTTTCCAAAATTCGTTTATTTAAGCAAGGAAAATTTTATCGCCAAATTTAAAAATATTTATTTATTTTTAATATTTATTGGCGGAATAATTTTGGTAACTATTATATTGCCATGGGTTATGCCTTTATTGTTTGGCAGTGGTTATCAAGACAGTATTTTTATCGCCCAGCTTTGCTTGCTTATCACCTTACCGTTTGTTTTGTACGATATTATCAGCGATTGGTTTCAGGCAAAGAAAGATGTTAAAAAATATTTTTACATCAGAAACTTTTTTGTTGTCGGGAGCGCACTTTTAATAATTATCTTTTTATTTTTCTATAAGAGCTTAATATCAGTGATTTGGGCAAGAATTATTATTACTTGGTTGGCTTTTATTTTTGGTTTGTATTGGGTAAAAAAATCGTGATAGTATAATGGCATTATGCTGAAACGTATCATTAAACTTCCGTTTCGTTTGGTTTTTCACGCTTATTTTTATTTAAGGCAATTTCATCCAATATGGCTTTTTTTAAATAGAGAATATCGTTATGTTTACAAAAAATATCCTTTAAAAATGGATGCGACGCAAAAAAGAGTGGCTGACGAACTTAAGCGCGACGGCATAGTCATTACTCATTTGGACGAACTTTTTCCGGGAACGGAACTGTTAAGGACTCTTCAGAGTTATACGACACAGCGCCGCAATCAATCTCAGGTTGGAGCTGTAAAAAAGTTTCTTGAATATCTTTGGGAAAATATTCCTAATTTGGAGCTTGATAATCCTTTTATGAATAAGGCCGCTCTTCATCCGCAAATGTTGGCGATTGTAAACAGTTATTTGGGTATGTGCGGACAACTGCTTCATTTCACTTTAAACATAACTAAGGTTGTTGACAAATCTTCGGTTCCGGTTCAGTCCCAGCGCTGGCATCGCGACCCTGAAGATAAAAAAATGTGCAAAATTTTCATTTATTTATCGGATGTAGATGAAGGTTCCGGCCCGTTTGTTTATTTGCCTCAATCTCATTATGGCGGAAAATATTGGCGATTGTTTCCCACGCGTCCGCCAGTGGGCAGTTATCCTCCCGAGGGAGCTATGGAAAAAATCTTTAAGCCGGAAAATCTTAAGTTTTGTACGGGAAAAGCGGGAACGGTAGTTTTTGCCGACACCAGCGGTTTGCATCGTGGCGGTTACGCCACTCAAAAAGAAAGGGTAATGTTTACGGCTTCTTTTTGTCCCCTTACTTGTCCTTCTTCCTATCTTTATAGCTGGCCAAAAGATTGGCAATCGCAACTTAGCGCTTCGCCGGCGTCGGTTCATTGCGCGATTAGAACCAAGACCCCATTGTCCCGTTATTGTTATGATTTATACAGAAAAGTTATTGCATGGTAAATCATAAAAAGTTAGAAAATATATTTTTTAAAAAGGTCTATACGGGTAAAAACCGCCACCCCCTATACCGTTCCATTTTTTTATGGATGCTTGACGCGGCAAATTTCGTAAATGGCATTAACAGCGCCAAGGCCTTAAATATCTATTCTTCTCATGATAAATCTAGCGAGCGCGAGGATGTATATCAAAAATATTTTTTCCCTCACGCTTCTTATCAGGGGCTGGACTTTTCAAAAGATGCTTTTATTCATAAGGGCGAGAGTTATCCCGACCATAAAATTCCTTTCCCGGACAATTATTTTGATTTAGTTATCACTACTAAAGTAATTTTAGAACACGTCTCTAATCCGCAAAATTTTTTAAATGAGTCCTATAGAGTGCTAAAAAAGGGAGGGCAGGCCTTTTTTATCGCTCCATTGGTGCGTCGACAGCATCAAGTGCCCTATGATTTTTTTAGATTTACTCAATTTGGATTAGAACATTTATTTAAAAAGGCCAATTTTCAAATTATTTATATCAAACCAACAAACGGCGCAATTACCACCGCCGCTTTTATGGCAACTTTTTTCGTTTCTGGTCTGGCTTTGCCGTGGTTTGTAAAGAAAATATTTTTTGCTTTGTTAAAATTAATAATTGACCCCTTAGCCGGTTGGCTAGACCGTTTTGATAAAGATAAAAACATTCCGGTTTATTTTGTGGCAAGAGTTGAAAAATAATAGATTTTATGTTATTATATTTCGTAAATGAAAACCATTTTTTTGGTAATTCCTCGGCGCATTTCCGTTCGCTATATTTTATCGTCTGACTTTTGGAATGAATTAAAGAAAGTTTCCGATATCCGCATTATTATTTTGACTTCTATCGACGATGTTAAATTCGTTAAAGAATTTTCGGCGTCGAATATTATTGTGGAGCATATACCGATGCGTGACGGCAAAGAAAACTTGTTTGAAAGGTTGAATCGAGCATTGCGCAGTTATTTGGGAAGTATTTGTTTTGACCTTGAGACCTTAAACGCTAAAGCAAAAATGAACGGAAAGGTAATCTGGCTTGCCTATCGTTGCTTGGTTAAAATGGCGCGCCCTTTTTTGTTTCTTCGCGGCTGGTTGCGCTGGCTTGATGTTTATTTTTTCTCATTATTATTTGATAAAAAATACGAAAAATTATTTTATTTTTACAAACCCGATTTGGTTTTTGTACATTCGGTTCAGGAGCTAACGGCGGTGCCGATAACTAGAATAGCCAATAGAAAAAAAGTGCCCTCAATAGGCGTGGTTTTGAGTTGGGATAACGTAACAAATAAAGGGGAAATTTATGCCCGTTGCGACCAAGTGGTTGTTTGGAATGAGATTGAAAAGCGGCAGGTGATTAACTATCACGATTATCAAGAAAAAGATGTTTTTGTGACTGGAACGCCGCAGTTTGATTTTTTTGTTAAATATAATTCGGAAATTCCGTCTAAAAACGAATTTTTTGAAAAATTAGGCCTGGATAAAAGTAAAAAATTAATTTTATATACTACGGTGCCGGAAAGAATTGGCGGTGATAACGAAATCAAGGCCATCACCGTCATTCATGAGGCCATTATAAACCGTAATTTAACAATGCCGGCTCAATTACTGGTAAGAATTTATACCAAAGACGACCCATCGCGTTATCAAGGGCTTGCTAAATTATCGGATTTAATTTTGTATGATCCGGGAAAAGATAATCAAAGTTTGAGCTACGCCGAAGTTGATAAGCATTTTTTTATTCAACTGGCGGCAATGATTAAGTATGCCGACGCGGTAGTAAATATCGCTTCTACTACAAGCATTGACGCGGCAATTTTTAATCGTCCCATTGTTAATGTGGCTATGGGTTGGCAGCGCTATTGGTATGAAACCAGTCATTATAAGTATTTGGTAAATACCGGCGGAGTGAAAATAGCGAATAATTTTAATGAATTAATTATGGGCATCAATCAATATTTGGAAAATTATCTTTTAGACGAGAATGGCCGAAAAAGAATCGTCTCTGAAATTTGTTATAAGGTTGACGGCCAAAGAGGAAGGGAATTGGCAAGGATTGTTTCATCTCATTCGGCTTTAAAATGAAAAATATTTTTATATCGGTAACTTCCGGTCGCATAGTCAGGAATTTTTTAAGAACGGATATTTTAAAATTATTAAAGGCGGGCGGTTATCAGCCGATTATTTTAGTTGAACCGGCTTTGCAAGACGAGTTTAAAGATGACCTTGATTTGTCCAATTTTATCGTTGCAAGTTATCAAAAGCCGAAATTTTTAGAAAAAAAGTTTTTAATTTTTCGTTATTTAGACACTTACAGCGCGGCCACTAATTTTTCCGTTAAAAGCGAGACCATTTCTGTTAAAAGAAAGCGGATGAAAGAAAGAGAGCCGATTAAATATTTGTTTATAAGAACGGCTAATTTTTTGGTTTTCCGTTTTCAATTTTTTAAAAATTTTTTACGCTGGCTGGATTGGAAATTATTTTCTAAAAAATGGTGCGTTGACCTTTTTCAAAAATATCAGCCCGCTTTGGTTTTTTCCACGGATATGATGACGAATCAGGATGAAATTTATATTTTAGAATGCGCCAAAAAATTAAAAGTGCCTACAATGGCCTCAATTTTAAGTTGGGATAATTTAAGCGGTTACGGCAAGTTGCCGATTCACGCTGATAGAGGAGTGATTGTTTGGAACGCAATTATGAAAGACCAGCT
>CAYIII010000021.1:0-8020 GCA_964363475.1 uncultured Candidatus Saccharibacteria bacterium | reverse complement strand
GAACTATATGTTTGAAGAGAATGTAAAACTAAGCCAATTTAGTAATTATAAAATAGGCGGGATGGCCCGTTATTTTTTTGTTACAAACAGTTTGAATAATCTTTATGGGGCAATCAGAAAGTCCCAAAGCGAAAAAATCCCTACTTTTATATTGGGCGGGGGAACAAATCTTTTAATAAGCGATAGCGGTTTTCAGGGTCTGGTAATTAAGTCCGATTTTAATTTTATCAATCAAAATGAATATTTATTAACGGTTGGCTCTGGAGTAATGGTTGGTGAGCTTTTAAATTTTTGCATAGAGAAAAATTTATCGGGATTAGAATGGGCGGGGGGATTGCCCGGAACCGTCGGGGGAGCCATCCGCGGCAACGCCGGCGCTTTTAGGGGAGAGATTAAGGATAATATAATTGATGTTTTGAGTTTGAGATTAGGTGATTTAAACATAATCAAACGCAATAGAGAGGAGTGTAATTTTGGTTATCGCGATAGCGTTTTCAAACAAGAAGACGGCAAGGAGATAATATTATCGGCAACTTTTGTTTTGCGGGCGGGCGACAAAAAAGAAATTCGTCAGGCAATTGAAGATAAAATAAAATGGCGGCAAACTCGCCAGCCATTAGAACATCCAAACATTGGAAGTATTTTTAAAAATGTTGATTGGAAAAAAGTTCCGAAAAATTGGCAAGAAAATGAAGAAATAAAAAAACATCTTAAGACCGACCCTTTTCCGGTAATTCCCGCGGCTACCTTAATTGATAAGTCCGGGCTAAAGGGGGTGATTTTTGGCGGAGCGATGATTTCTCCAAAACATCCCAATTTCATAGTGAATACTTTGCAAGCCGGCTCCAGCGATGTTGAAAAACTGATTAAACTTGTTAAAATTACCGTTCAAGATAAATTTGGCATTGAGTTAGAAGAAGAAATAATTTATGTTTAATTTTTTTTCCAATCCCATAAGCAAATATAAAAAAACAGTTGCCAGAATTAACGGCTTGGAAGTGGAGACTAAGTCATTAACGGATGTTCAGTTGCGGGAAAAAAGCGTTGAGCTTAGGGGAAAAATTAAGTCCGGCAGTTCCCTAAACGATATTCTTCCAAACGCTTTTGCGTTGGTGCGAGAGTCGGCGAGGCGTACCCTTAAACAACGGCATTTTGATGTCCAATTAATTGCTGGAATAGTTTTACATGAAGGAAAAATAGCGGAAATGGTTACCGGTGAAGGAAAGACCTTGTCGGCTACTTCCCCGGCATTTTTAAACGCCTTATCCGGTCAAAGCGTTCATATTGTTACCGTCAATGACTATTTGGCCAAAAGAGATGCGGTGTGGATGGGGCAGATTTATGATTTATTAGGACTAAAAGTGTCTTGTTTAGCTCACGAATCCTCTTATGTTTATGATATTAAATGGAGCGGTAAGGGCGAGAATACGGACAAAGAACGCGACATAACCGGCGGGTTTTTGGTGCAACAAGAGTTCCTGCGTCCTGTTTCCCGCAAAGAAGCGTATCAGGCGGATATTGTTTATGGCACGAATCACGAATTCGGTTTTGACTATTTGCGCGATAATTTAATTTATAATATCAACAATCAGGTTCAGCGCGATTTTGCTTATGCGATTATTGACGAAGTGGACAGCATTTTAATTGATGAAGCCCGCACCCCGTTAATTATTTCCGCTCCCGATGAAGAGTCCAGTCATTATTATAAAAACTTCGCTAAAATTACGGCTCGTTTGGAAAAAGACATTGATTATATTGTTGATGAAAAAGCCAAGTCGGTTGATATTACCGAGGAGGGAATAAACAAAGTTGAGAAATACTTAGGCCTGAAAGATTTATATTCATCCGAAAATATTCGGCTGGTCCATTACTTGCAGGAATCGTTAAAGGCCAAGGGATTATTTACTCGTGATAAGGATTATGTGGTTAAAGACGGGGAAGTAATAATTGTTGACCAATTTACGGGCCGGCTTATGCACGGCCGTCGTTATTCAAGCGGTCTGCACCAAGCAATAGAAGCAAAAGAAAATGTTTCTGTACAGAACGAATCAAAAACCTATGCCCAGATTACCATTCAAAACTATTTTAGGATGTATAAGAAGTTGGCGGGGATGACCGGTACCGCCCAAACCTCGGCTGAAGAATTTGACAAGGTTTATAAATTAGAAGTTTTTACCGTGCCAACCAACAAGCCGTTAATCAGGAAGGATTTGGTTGATGTTGTTTATAAAAATACTGACGCAAAATATTCTGCGATTATTAACGAAATCAAAAAAAGAAATAAAAAAGGACAGCCGGTGTTAATTGGCACGGTTTCTATTGAAAAGAACGAACAATTGTCTCGGCGTTTGAATGAGGTGGCGATTAAACATGAAATTTTAAACGCCAAGAACCATGAGCGAGAAGGCGCGATTATTGCGCAGGCGGGAAGAATGGGCTCTGTAACTGTTGCCACTAATATGGCCGGCCGCGGAGTGGATATCATTTTGGGGGGTAACCCCCAAAATGACCCTGAGCAGAGTCGAAGGGTTAGGGAGGCCGGCGGACTTCATGTTATCGGCACGGAAAGGCATGAAGCTCGCCGCATTGATAATCAATTAAGAGGCCGTTCTGGAAGACAGGGCGATTCGGGTTCGTCGCAATTTTTCCTGTCTTTAGAAGATGATTTGTTAAGAATTTTTGGCGGTGACCGTTTAAGGGGCTTGATGCAGTCATTAAAAATTCCCGATGACCAGCCGATAGAATCCAGAATGGTTTCCCGTTCCATAGGGCAAGCCCAGTCAAAAGTGGAGGGTTCAAACTTTGATGCTCGCAAACATCTTTTAGAATATGACGATGTTTTAAATAAACAAAGGCAGGCGGTATATAAAAAGCGTGGAGAATTGTTAGAGAGCAAAAGTCATCCGCAACTGCTTCATATGATGGATATTCTCTGGATGACTCATTTAGAGGATATGGAGGCGTTGGCAGAGGCGGTGCGTCTTCGGGCGTATGGCCATCATGACCCTTTAGTTGAATATCGCCGCGAAGGCCACCTCTTATATCAGGAAATGCTGTCAAGATTTGAAGAATGGATGAAGGAGAATGAGGCAAAATTACAAAGTGTAGATGGCAAGGAACGCGCAATTCAGCAACCATTAATTTCTGGAAGCCATCAGGAAGATTTACAATATAAATATGTGGGCAGAAATGACTTGTGTCCGTGCGGGTCAGGAAAGAAATTTAAGAGATGTCACGGGGCGTGACAGTGAATGTTGAAGGATAAGAAACAAAAACGCCAATATTGAGAAGATATTGGCGGTACAAATCTAATATTTGCTAATCATAATACTCATTTTTCGTCCATAAACTTGAGAATATTTTCTTCAGTTAAATCTCCGTAATTTTTAACAACCTGAAGCAGAAACCATCGCATTGAGCGATTTCGTAAAAGTATCCCGTCTCGGATATAATGATATGTGCTTTCGGAAATCTCCGCAGATTTAATTTTCCCATCAATTTCGACAGACACATCAATCATGTTCAACTCCTTTATTTAAAGCTGGGCGTTAAAAGTTCTGCTAAGAAGTTAAAATAAAATCGCTAAATTGTCAATAATTTATCTAACCAAAAAGTAAGACCAATTACGAGCGATGCCGTCTATTGCCACTCCCGTAATGTTTCGTATTGCTATATTTACAGTGTTAGGCGGAGTAATAGATGCCCCGGTATAGATTAACCCTGCTTCCAAACTAGATGGCGGTGTGAGAAAAATCTGATCTCCAGCAAATACTGGTGATCCCGATAATATGGCGTTTGTAGTGATACTAGTATTAGCGCCGATAGATGGGGGATTCACTGATAATCCCCCAGAATGTTTTATGTGGTTCACCGCATCACCGCCGCCAAATGTGGAAGATCCGGCAACTTCTAATTTGCCAGCTAAAAATAAATCTCGCCATCTGTTTCCTGTCGTTCCTATATCTAATAAGGACGCGCCGCTAATCCCCGGTTGCAGGGAGGTGTCAAAAACAGCCGCCGATGCCTTACCTACTCCTAAAGTAAAAGTTCTTGTAACTTTTTGCACGACATTGGTGCTGTTATATTGTAAAGTTAAGTTGATTAAGACCACATCTCTTCCGGGGTGACTGCTGACTTTTGTGAACGTAAGATTAGTAACTTTGACCTTACTATTATTTAAATTATCTGTACCGAAGTTTTCTGCCCCGCCTCGTTTTATTTTTATGAAATCCCCCTCTCTATAAATAGCTATCGGGCTATTTAGGTCAGTTGGACTAGTTATCGGATCATCTCCCTCATTTGCCGCTTTAACAACCAAATAAGTACGCGGCAAGGACAACGCTGCGTCTGTTTCATCGTTGCCGTCGTCATTTACTACCAAAAAACCGGCGTTGTTAATAATATTTTGAATTCTTTGAAGGATAAAATTTGCCTGTTCGGCAACTTCTGAAGCTGAAAGTTGCTGAACATCAACTTTCACAAATGTTACTAAAATTGAGACCAAAAAAATACTTACTACGGCGAAAAGAGAAATATAAACTAAAAGTTCAACCAAAGTGAAACCCCTGCGATTCATAAATTTATTATATCATAGTAAAATTTTAAACTGCAGTCGGGTCGGAAAATAATATTAAAAGCGTTTTAACTATAATTTTTAAATCCAGCCAAAGGGACTGGTTTTTTATATAAAAATCATCCAGTTCTAAAGTTTTTTGAAATGATAATTGGGAAGAACCGTTAATTTGAGACAGGCCGGTCAAGCCCGCTTTGGCTTGCATTAAATGTTTATAATTCTCCGGATAAGCGGATACTTCTTCCGGAGCGTATGGCCGGGGACCGACTAGAGATATTTCATTTCTTAAAACATTAATCAGTTGAGGAAATTCATCTATTCTGAATTTTCTTAACCACTTGCCGGTTCTGGTAATGCGCGGATCATTTTTAATTTTAAAAAATGGCCCGTCATTTCTTTCATTGAGATATTGCAGAAATGGCTTCAATTTATGGGCATTTTTTACCATTGTCCGGAATTTATATAAGTAAAAACTTCTTCCATTACTTATTCTTACTAATTTAATAAATGCCGGCCCTTCACTGTCAATCTTGATTGCTAGCGCTATGAAAGGTAAAAATGGCGCTATGAATGACAAACCGGCTATTGCTCCTACTATATCAATAACTCTTTTTGCATTATCCTTAATTCGTAATTTCGGATTCATAATTTATGAGAATTGCCTTGTCTTACGATTATCTAAATCAATACGGGGGCGGTGAAAGGGTTTTGGAGGTCTTTTGCAATATTTTTCCTGACGCTCCTATATATACTATTTTATACGACGAGGAAAAAACAGGCGGTCGTTTTGCCGGAAGAAAAATTTACACCAGTTTTTTGGACTTTAAATTAACTGCCGGAAATCATCGTTTTTTTATACCGCTAATGCCTCTGGCGGCCCAAAGTTTAAATTTGGAAAACAAATATGACCTTGTGATTTCAGCAACGGCCGGATATGGGAAGGGGATTAGATATTCCGCCTCTACCAAACATCTCTGTTATTGTTATACGCCCCTTAGATACGCATGGGAGCCGTCTTTGGCTAATTTTCAATTGCCAATTTTCAATTACCAATTAACGAATTTTCTGATTAAAAAACCATTGCTTAATTATTTGCGTTCTTGGGATTTTCGCGCGGCGCAAAAACCTGACATAATACTTGCCGACTCGCAATTTATTGCCGATAAAATTAAAAATTATTATAAAAGAACCGCAGAAGTTCTATATCCCCCGCTTGATGAGAAAAAATTTTTCTTCAGCCCAATCTCAAAAAAGAAAAATTATTTTTTAGCCGCGGGACGACTGGCGCATTATAAAAAATTTAACCTTATTATTGAAGCGTTTAATCAGTTAAAATGGCCTTTAAAAATTGTCGGCAACGGGCCGGAATACGGCAATTTAAAAAGATTGATTCGTTCTCCTAATATAGAAATGTTAAATTTTGTTCCCGATGAAAAATTAAGGCAAATGTATGCTGACGCAAGGGCCTTTATTTTTCCTCAAATAGAAGATTTCGGTTTAGTTGTGATTGAAGCGCAGGCCTGCGGAACTCCGGTTATAGCCCTTGCCAAGGGCGGCGCTTTAGAGACCGTAGAGGAAGGTAAAACAGGTTTATTTTTTCAACATCAGACCGTTGACGGTCTCAAGGACGCCTTAATGCGTTTTGCTCAAATAGAGGCGAAATTTGACGAATTATATATTGCCAATAGAGCCAAGCGCTTTAGTTTACAAAATTTCAGCAATAGGATACAATCGTTGGTATTGTGCATGTTAGAGAAGAAGTAAGCAATGAAGAGTTATTAAAAGAGGAAGCCGCAAGCGACTCCCCTTTTATCGCTCAAGAGGACCTAAAAGATATGGTGAATGTCGGCGTTTTGTTCGGCAGAAAAAAGTCCAAAACCCAGCCCAAAATGAATAAGTATATTTTTACTTACAGCAAGGGCATTGCTATTTTTGACGCGCCGCAGACTTTGGATTTACTGAATAAAGCGGCTAACTTCTTAAAAGAAGTGTTAGAAAAAAAACTCCCGATTTTGATTGTTGGCACACAGCCGGCTGTCAAGGATTTAGTAAAATCTTTTGCCGATAAATTCAAACTTGCCTATGTAACTGAAAGATGGTTGGGCGGCACTCTGACAAACTTCCCTATTATTTCTAAAAGAATTGAATATTTTAAAAAAACAAAAATTGATAAAAGCATCGGGAAATTAGCAAAATACACCAAAAAAGAAAGATTGATTCTTGATAGGATGTTGGAAAAAATGGCGATTAATTTTACCGGACTTGAGACATTAAATCAGCTACCAGCAGTTTTAATAGTTATTGATTCTAAGACCCATGATACGGCTGTGAGAGAGGCGAAAAAAATGAATATACCTATTATTGCCGTCATAAATAATGATAATAATCCTGACGGCATAAAGTATCCGATTCCCGCAAATGATAATACGCGATCCAGTTTGATTTGGATTTTAAACAAGATAGAATTAAGAGTAAATGGTTAAAGCTGGCGATGTGCAAAAACTTAGGGATTTAACCGGCGCCGGTGTGTTGGATTGTAAAAATGCTTTAGAGGAGGCGAGCGGGGATTTAGATGTCGCGAAAAAGATTATCTTTGAAAAGGGATTATTGAAGGCGGAAAGAAAAACGGAAAGAAAAACCGGCGCTGGAATACTGGAGACCTATATTCACAATGGGCGAATAGGCGTTTTGTTAGAATTGCGTTGCGAGACCGACTTTGTCGCGCGTTCAGAACCCTTTCGCTGGCTGGCTCATGAATTGGCGATGCAAATAGCGGCTATTGAGCCGGCAGATATTACGGTTTTTTTGAGTCAGCCCTACGTTAAAGACGAATCCACAACCATTGACCAGTTAATTAAAGGAGTTATTTCTAAAACCGGCGAGAATATCAGAGTGGATAAATTTTGCCGTTACGAAATATAACAATGTACGATTTTATACTGCAAATTTTCCTGATATCCAGTTTGGCCGCGACTGTTTATTTAATGGCCAGGGCCTTACCGAGAGTTGCTCAAAATGGCAAGGACCCGATCAATTTTTATGATTATTTTGAGCGATGGATTGATAAGCTTCCAATTCATAAATTTGATGACCGTCTTAATTTATTTTTGTCTAAATTTTTAAGAAAAACGAGATTGCTGGTAATGAAAATTGACGCGCGTATAGTCCATAATTTAGGAAAACTTAAGAAAAATGGCGAAAACGGCAATTCGGTGCGTGATTTGATAAATCATATTAATAGTGATAAAAAAGAAGAGTGATATGCGTGTGGGGGCAGGTGGTAGAGCGGTCAATTACACGACGCTGTAGACGTCGCGCCTTTATGGCTTCGGGGGTTCGAATCCCTCCCTGCCCACAAAAAAATTAGCAATGTACATTGCTAATTTTTTGGAGGGATTCGAACGGGAAGGGGTCGGGAAACGGGAGTTTCCCGTGGAGGAAGGCAGG
>CAYIII010000020.1:0-8243 GCA_964363475.1 uncultured Candidatus Saccharibacteria bacterium | reverse complement strand
TTCTCCCCCTCAAACTGAACCTTCTTCAGATTCAGATTGCCATTTATAAGGTCCGCTTCTAAAATTTTCATTCGCCTTCGCCCTTCCGAAGCTTCGCATTGCGAAGCGAAGGAGGGTTGCCCCATTTTAATACAAGCCCAAGTCCACACGCCCGGTTCCGGATTTAGTGCTCTCACTTTTCGCCAGATAATCTCTGCCTTGCCCTCCATAGCTCCAATAGGAGCGACGGAGGGGCGTTTTTTTTCTAAAGCCTCTTTTAGATCAATTGGATCCACAAATCCGTCTTCACTGGTAAATTTTTTAGTATAGGCGGCCTCGGAATCGTTTTGTGATTGGAGTTGAACTTTGCCCGCCGAATAATCGGGTAAAACTTTAATCAACAAATCCGCGCTCAAATCCGCTAATTTTTTACTAAGTGTTTCGTAAGTATCGTCATTAAAAATTGATAATCGGGATTTAGAAATTATTTTCCCGTGGTCAATTTTCTCATCCATTAAAAATAAAGTTATTCCGGTTTCTTCGTCGCCATTTAAAATGGCATTTTGAATAGGCGTCGCGCCCCGATATTTGGGTAAAAGAGACGGATGAACCACAATTATTCCTTTTGAAAAAACATTCATAACTTCTTGAGGCACAATTTTACCATAAGCGACCAATACTCCAACTTCGGCTTTAATTCTTTTTATATCGCCGATAAACCGATCGTCTAACTTTTCCGGTTGAAAAATTTCGATCTTTTTAAAAATTAAATTTTTAACGGCTGAAGCCGTTAATATTTTCTTTCTGCCGGCGGGACGGTCTGGGTTTGTAACGACAGCCGCCGGAACCAAACCGGCGTTAATTAATTTTTCTAAAATTATTGACGCGAATTGCGGCGTGCCGAAGAAAATATATTTCATCAACGGGATTCATTTCCTTTTACCTCGCGTAAATCCTTGCATTTATCTGTAAAAAGCGCGCCATTAAGGTGGTCAACTTCGTGTTGAAAAATTCTCGCCAAAAATCCCCAAACTTTCAATTTTATTTTTTTGCCGTTAGAATCAAAGCCCTCCAACCAAACTCTTTCAGCTCTATTAACAACTCCAAAACTATCAGGCACACTTAAACATCCCTCCTCCATATCATCCCTTTCCTTGGAAAGCTTAATGATTTGGGGATTAAAAATAGCGTAAAATTTATTATCCGCTTCAGCCACAAAACAATTCAAATTCAATCCTATTTGATTGGCGCTTAATCCTATGCCGTCAGACAACTTCATTATTGTTCTCATGGTTTTTACCAATTCTTTTATTTCCTTTTTAGAATATTTTGAGAAATCAAAATCAGCCGGTTTTTTTCTTAAAAACTTTTCCTCTTCTTTATTACTTACGGTAAACAACTTCATATTTTTTTGCTGGTATCATTTTTTTTAAATAAAACACTCATAAAATACGCCCCTTTGTTTTTAACATTTTTATTTTCCGATACGCTTTTTGCCAAATTCAGCAAAAAATTATTATCATATTTTTTAGCAAGCCGGATATACAAGGATTTATGTTTATCGTCATCCAATAATTCGGCGATTTGCAAGCCGATTAATTGATGGGACTTGTAAACTTTTGATTTCTTTGCCCTGCCGCCTATCTCCTCAAAATAATTTTCGCTTAACAAATTAAAGCTCTCCACTTCGGCTTTAATCTATCACAACCTTGTTAAATTATCAAAAAATCATTATCATATTAAATATTAACTAAATGAAGAAATTTTTTGCCAAATACAACAATCTTCTTTTATCGTTGATAGCGCTCGCAATGCTTTGCGGAGTTGGATTTGCCGGTTTCTACGCGGGAACCTATTATCCAAAAACGATAACCATTGAAGGCGTTGATAAAATTGAAGACGGATTAGTAACCAACGCCGATTTCGGAGTATTTTGGGAAACATGGAAAACCATCAAAGAGTCGCATCTGAACGCCGGCGAAGTCAAAAACCAGGACTTAGTTTATGGAGCAGCTAGCGGCTTGGTAGACGCATTGAAAGACCCTCATTCCATATTCTTCAACCCTTCGGACTCTAAAAAGTTTTCTGAGGACTTAAACGGCAGTTTTGGCGGTATAGGCGCGGAAATAGGTTTTAAAAACGACCAATTGATTATTATAGCGCCTCTTAAAGATTCGCCGGCGGAAAAAGCCGGATTGCGTAGCGGCGATAAAATATTGGAAGTTAACGCCAGCTCCACTATCAGTTTTAACATTAACGATGCCGTAAAATTAATAAGGGGGCCGAAGGGCACGCAAGTTAATCTGACCATTGGAAGAAACGGGCAAGAAAAACCGATTAAAAAAACAATAGTTAGAGACACTATTAAAGTTCCTGTTATAGAATGGGAAATGAAAGACGGACAAATCGCTCACATTCAATTATTTACCTTTAACGAAGTAAGCCCGATTTTAATGGCCGAAACGATAGAAAAAACTCAAAACGAAAAGGCCAAAGGAATTATTTTGGATTTAAGAAATAATCCCGGAGGGTATCTGGACAGCGCAATCGCCATAGCGGGATTGTTTCTAGAGTCGGGAAAAGATGTGGTTTATGAAGAATTTCGCTCTGGCAAAAAAGAAATATTTAAGGCGACTGGAGGCGATATAGTGGGAAATATTCCTATTGTGATTTTAATTAACAGCGGGTCGGCATCCGCCAGTGAAATTTTGGCCGGCGCCCTACGAGACCATCTGGGAACAAAAATAGTTGGCGAAAAAAGCTTTGGCAAGGGAACGGTTCAAGAATTAAAAAATTTACGCGATGGGTCAACTATAAAAATAACAATAGCCCATTGGATACTGCCCAAAGGACAGCAGATTGATAAAAACGGACTTGAACCGGATTTTGCGATTAAACTATCCGAAGAAGATATTGAGAAAAAGAAGGACCCTCAATTAGATAAGGCATTAGAAGTAATTTTAGAGCTGGTTAAAAAATGAAGGTCGTCCTATTGCAAGATGTTCGGGGAGTGGGACGCAGATTGGACGTAAAAGAAGTTAATGACGGCTACGCCCGTAATTTTTTGATTCCTAAAAAAATAGCCGCGCCGTTTAACGCCGAAGGATTAAAGCTGAAAGCGGAAGCGGAAACTAAAGAAAAGAATAGAATATCGGGGATTGATAAATATTTAAAAGAATTATCTGAGAATCCTTTAAAATTTAAATTAAAAATCGGGGCGAAAGGCGAGGTTTATGGTTCTGTAAAAAAAGAGGATATAGAAAAGGCGCTTGTTCAAAGAGGGGTAAAAGGGGTTAAGGCGGAGTTAAATGACCCAATAAAAAAAACTGGGGAAAACGAAATAGAAATAAATTTTGGAAGGGGGATAAAGGAGAAAATTAAAATCCTTATTAATGAACGCTCACAACCTTAATTAATCTTCTGGAACGGTCAAATCGTATTTTTTTACCCGAAGCGTATTTCACAACTCCTGTCTTGAGAGCATAAAGAGTGTCGTCTCCGCCGCGCCCCACGTTCGCACCGGGAATATAACGAGTGCCCCTTTGTTTTAAAATAATCTGCCCCGGCTCAATGTGTTCTCCATGATTTTTTTTGACGCCAAGGCGCTTAGATGCCGAATCCCTGCCTAATTTTGTTGAACCTAAAGATTTTGTATGCGCCATAATTTCTAATTTCTAATATATTAGTGTAAAGTATTATATGTCAATGAAATATCTAAGTCAACTAAAAAAAGAAGGGATAGCTGGCAAAACCTGCCTTTTAAGAATCAATTTAGACATTAAAAACCCCGCCAAAGAATCCTTAAGAATAGATGCAATTATCCCCACCATAAAATTTCTTGAAGAAAATGGGACGAAAATTATTATTTTATCCCATCGGGGACGGCCCAACGGCATTGACTTAAAATTATCGCTTGAGCCGTTTATTGAAATACTGTCTAAAAAAATAGGCCACAAATTAGAATGGCTTGAAAATCTCCGCTTTAATCCGCAAGAACAAGAAAATGACGCCGAATTTGGCCGAGAGCTGGCCAGCAGAGGGGATTTTTTTGTTAATGATGATTTTGCGACAAGCCACCGAACATGCGCTTCATTAGTGGCCATTACTAAGTTTCTGCCGTCTTACGCGGGATTGTTGTTAGAGAAAGAAATTAAAAATCTTTCTAAAGTTATGACAAGTCCGAAAAAGCCGTTGGTTGTCATTATCGGCGGAATTAAAATCAACGATAAGGTCGGCATGATAGAAAACTTTAAAGATAAGGCCGACCACTTTTTAATGGGGAGCGCCTATTCAAAACTTCCGACTTCTAACTTTAAATTAACAAATAAGATTATGCTTCCCAGCGACCACATTACGGAAAATAATGAAGATTTTGATATCGGTCCGGAGACCATAAAAAAATATTCGGAAATAATTAAGACAGCCAAGACCATTATTTGGAGCGGACCGTTGGGTTTATTTGAAAATGCTAAATTTTTAAATGGTTCCAAGAAAATCGCGGAGGCAGTTGCCGACTCAAACGCGTTTACGGTGGTTGGAGGAGGGGATACCAGTCAATTACTTAAAACATTAGGCATAGAAAACAGATTTAGTTTTATATCTACCGGCGGAGGAGCGATGCTTGAGTTTTTATCGGGCAAAAAACTGCCCGCCCTGGAGGCGCTGGAAAACAACAATCTTTAGCTATATAATGCCTTAAATGCAAAATATAGTCGTTTTATATCACGGTAATTGTCCAGATGGATTTGGTGGCGCCTGGGCTGCTTGGAAAAAGTTTAAAAACAAGGCCGAATACATTGGCCTTCAACATCATAAACAAGTGGCAAAGGGTTTAATTGATAAGGAATTATATTTTATAGATTTTTCTTATTCTACTGATGTTGTTAAAGACCTAATAAAAAATAATAAAAAAGTTACCGCGATTGACCATCACATAACGGCAAAAGACGCGGTGATGATTACTAAAAATTATGTATTTGACACCAATCAATCGGGGGCTGTTTTGTCTTGGAAATATTTTCATCCCAATAAACCAGTACCGACATTACTAAAACATATAGAGGATATTGACTTGTGGCGTTTTAAAATTCCTCACACTAGAGAAATTATGAATGTTTTAGAAATGATGGAATTTGATTTTAATAAATGGGATAAGTTTATCAAAAACATAGACATTCTTTTAAAAAAGAAAAAAGTAATAGAACAAGGGAAAATAATCAGTTCTTATAAAGAACATTTAATAAAAAAAATAGTGGACAGTTACAGCGAGAAAGTGGAATTTCTGAAATATAAAACCCTCGTTGCCAACGGCCCCAGTTTTTTTTCATCCGATCTCGGAAGCGCTTTAGTTAAAAAAATGCCGCCCATTGGGATTGTGTGGAGCAAAAAAGACGGTAAAATTATAGTATCCCTCCGCTCTGATGGCAGTGTTAATGTTGCTGAAATCGCTCAAAAATTTGGCGGCGGCGGCCATAAAGCGGCGGCGGGCTTTACGGTAGAAATCAATAAACCATTACCATGGTCAGCAATAAATTAATAATATTTACTGATGGGGGAGCCAGGGGCAATCCCGGGCATGCCGCGATAGGCGTGTTAATAGGAGACCGCGGATATAAGGAATATATAGGAGAAACAACTAATAATGTTGCCGAATATAAAGCCGTTATTTTCGCTTTAAAAAAAGTTATTCAGATATTCGGCAAGGATAAAGCTAAAGAATTCATTCTGGAAATAAATGTGGACAGCGAACTTCTTTATAAACAAGTTGGGGGTGAATATAAAGTAAAAGACGTTGACTTGCAGTTGTTATTCATTGAAATTTGGAATTTAAAACAGGATTTTAAGTTCGTTAAATTCAATTTAGTGCCAAGAGAAAAAAATGTTGAGGCCGATAAATTGGTAAACGAAGAATTAGACAGTCACTTGCTTTAATATTATAAATATGTTATAGTACTGGCAGTGGCAAGCTAGACAATCGCTGGCTTTGTTTCCGAATAAAGTTGGAGGAAAGTCCGGACATTCACTTTGAATAGAAGTAATAAGGTAGCGAGCGCAAGCTCGTCAGTAGCAATACAGAGGTGCGAACAGAAACGGTTTGATTCTAAAGGACCAAACAAGCCCAATCCCAGATCAGTTGGCTTAGTTTCGCTATAGGGATAAAAAAGCGAAAATGAAACGGCTAAATCCTTACCCGAATGCAAGGCCGTACCACCAATGCGTTGCATTGAAATGACCAATTTCCAAATCCCAATTTCTAATTTAGGTATTTCCTAATTGGTCATTGGTCATTGGAGCTTGGGATTTTCACTGCAGCGCAGTGGTGGGGTGCCGCTTAGATAAATGATTGTCGCCAAGATTGGAACAGAATCCGGCTTATTGCTTGCCACGCATAAACCCGCTTTTACAGCGGGTTTATGTTTGACAAAAAATTTAATAAAAAGTATTATAGAACAATGCAACTAATAAATAAAAAGTACTTCTGGACTGCCGCTATCATTGTCGTTTTGTTAATTATTATTTTTTTTCAAAATATTAAACTGAAATCAGTAAAAACCAAGCTTATCATTCTTCAATCCGCTACCCAATCCGAAATTGAGCCCGAAACAAATCAAACAACTAAAAACACCGCCCGACAAAAAACTTCAGCGCCGCAATGGCTGCCCCCTAAAGCGCCGATTATTTTTTCGCCGACAGCTAATGAGCAATGGGAATTCGGCAAGAGCCATATTATAAAATGGAACAACGCCACCGGCTACACTATAGGACTAATTGGCGGAATTTATCTTGTCAACGCGCAAACAAAAGAAATGGCCGGCTGGATTGTGTCAGGACTTAATCATAATCAAACATCTCAACTCTGGGACACCAGAAGCGTCTTTTTGAGCAAAAACAGTCCGGTTAAAAAAGATATACAAACAGGCAGTTATATTATTAAGGTGGCTTTAGACAATAAGGGCGTAGAAGGCCAAAGCGCTCCTTTTCAAGTTCTTTATAAAGAACAAATACAAGCGCCCGTTCATAATGTAACAATTAAAGATTTCAAATTTTCTCCGGAAAAATTAACTGTTAGAAAAGGCGATAAAATTGTCTTTACGAATGCGGATAATGTTACGCACAGCATAAGCAATCTCGGCCAATCCATTAAATTGCTGAGCCCAGGAGAATCTTACGAACTTTCAACAAATATATTTAGCGCGGGCCAATATAATCTTTATTCAGAAAAGTATTCATCCGCTAAATTATCCTTAATAGTTAATTAGAAAGACAGACAACCCCACCCCATATCCTTCATCAATAACGTCCTCGTTATACCCGCCCCACCCACATCCTCTCCTCACCCGTTACGGAGTTTAATAAATTACCTTCCATAAATCCTCGTGTACAACATAGAAAAAATAAAACTCAACCTCAGTCGTCCTTCGACTCGGCTCAGGACTCCTTCGGGATTCAAGCATCTTATTTTTACTATGTTGCCTTACTCGGATTTATGGTAATTTATTACTCCTTCACTTAGGTTCGTCGAAGATGTGGGTGGGGTGGGTAAGAAATAAAATCATTTTAAATATTGATTCAGGATACGGGGTGGGGTTGTATATATCGGGGGGGTGGCTGGTGTTTGTTGAGAAAGGCGTCTCGGAAGCCGACCCGCCTTCGTGCTTTAAGCACTACGGCAGGGCAAGGCGTGCAAGAGCGCCGTGTCCTTCCGAAGCTCGAAGAGCGAAGGAGGAAGGCTGAGAGTCGAGTGGTGATTTTCTCGCTGGAGAAAATCAACCACGTACTTTCGAGACAAACACCAGACAGGACCCCCTTATTTTTATATGAGCCCGTAGGGGAGTATAGACACACTAAGCCCAAAGGGGCTCAAAAATATCATTTACCGTTTCTAAAACAATATCGTTTTTAGTAAAAAAATAGTAAACCAACGCAATAATAAAAAGAGCGATTATTATTGGCGTTAATATTAGTGTAAAAATATTTTTCATCTGATTTATTTAAAAAGCTCGGGCAATAATCCCGATAGCCGCTATTCCTAAAAAATTAAAAATAAAAGCGGTTAGCACGAATGTCAATGTTTTTGTCTTAGACAATCCCATCATTGCCAAGCCAAGCTCGTCGGGCAAAGGAGAGGCAAGTATCAAACCGCCCAATAAGAAAGTCAATCTTCTAAAGATTCTCATGCGAAAAATATGCCCCAATCTTTCTAATTTGGATTTTTTCAATAAATAGAAAATATCTTCCGTTATTGATTCTTTAATAAAAAGAAA
>CAYIII010000019.1:2853-8390 GCA_964363475.1 uncultured Candidatus Saccharibacteria bacterium | reverse complement strand
TAGTTATTGACATGATTCGCATCAATCAATCATCCGACCTCGCCAGCAACACCATTGGAGAAGGTCAAATCTTAACCGGACAACAAGAAACATTCATCAATGCCTCTAAAATAGCAGAGGGCAGCAAGGTGTTTGTGAGCGTGGTTGGAAGCCCCATCGCTTTGGGTGTTTGCGCAAAGAATTATGGAGTTGGTTTTAAGGTTTGCGCAAAAGAAGCCGTTGTTAGTGATGTTCAATTCTCTTGGTGGATAGTAGGCGTTAGCGGTTATGTCGCTCCTCAATATGGTCTTCAGCCCTCACAAACAGAACCAGTAATTACCGCTCCTGATTTAGAAATTAATTCTGTTAATGAATCAAATGCCACAACTACTGAAGCCGTCGAAACTACCGTAACCACCACAGAAACAACCATTTTGCCTTCACAAACAGAACCAGCAATTATCGCCCCTGATTTAGAAACTAATTCTGCGGAAACAACTATTTTAACAACGCCTCTAGAAAATTTAGAAATTTCTCCGATTGACAACGCAAGTTCTACGGAAAATAATCTATGATATGATTTTTCATGCTTAAATTGAAATTTAAAAATCAAAATATTTATGAGCTCGCCTCTAAATGGTGTTTATATCTTGCGGTTTTTTTGACTCCTTTATTTTTTTTACCGTTCACTCTTTTTCCGGTTAATCTCAATAAGCAATTTTTATTAACGTCTCTGGTCATTATCGCTTTTATTATTTGGTTGATTGGGGGCATTGCAAAAAAAGAATTAATTTATGCCAAGAGTCATCTAAACTGGCTTGTTCTTGTCCTAACAATATTCGTGGCGGCAAGCGCCTTTTTTTCTAGAAGTTACCATGTCGGATTTATGGGTATGGAGGGCAACGAGGTAGACGTGTTTATCAATGTTATTACCTTTGGACTTTTATATTTTTTACTGGCATCAAGCATTAAAAAAGAAGCGGAGCTTAAAGGCCTTTTAAATTGTTTTCTGCTTTCTTCTTTATTAGTTCTTTTAATGAGCGTTTCACAATTTTTAGGGTTGTGGTTCTGGCCTTGGAGTTTTGCTAAAAACGTTACTTTTAATACTGTCGGCACTACTAACGCTTTAGGAGTTTATTTGGGGCTCGCTTTAGTTGTAATAATCACCCAGATCTATAATAAAGTTTTTGTTTCAAATATCAGTAAAATATTATCAAGTATTTTTGGCTCCGCTTTATTTATTAGCATCCTTTTAATCGGTTATTGGCCGATTTTTATCGGTTTAATTGTATTTGCGTCAATTTTAATGATTGTTAACTTAAAGTCCAAGAAGAATTTTAAATTACCTCTGTCAATTTTAGCGCTTTCCGCGCTTTTTTTATTAATTAATTTTAATTTTATCAAAATTCAGTTGCCTGTATTTAATTTGCCGGCAGAAATTACGCCGAGTTTTCAAGCGAGCTGGAATATTGCCAAAAGCACTATTCAAGAAGGAGTAAAAAATTTTATATTTGGTTCGGGTCCCGCAACTTTTGGCTATCAGTATAGTTTGCATAGAGACGTCAGTTTGAATAGCACTCCTTTTTGGAACTCGCGATTTTCTCAAGGATATAACGCATTTTTAACGCATTTAGTCAGCTGGGGATTTGTGGGAACTATTATATTTAAGGTAATTTTGTTATTTTCTCTGCTGTTAATTTTTAAATTGCTTGCTAAAAAATATCTCCCCAATCAATCAAATATCAGGGAGATAGAAATGGGTTTATTATACTTAATTTTATTATTGTTTTTTTATCCGCAAAATTATGTTTTGTATTTCTCCCTCTTTTTGTTTTTAGGTTTTCTGGTTGCCAAAGAATCAATAGTTGAAAACCGCTATCAATCAATATCTTTATTCGGTTCCTCTCAAAGGACATTATCCTTTTCCTTGGCCCTTATGTCTTTACTTGTATTAGTTGTCGCTGTTTTATATGTAAACACTCAGCGTTATATTGGAGCGATTTATTTTGCTTACGGCGTTGGGGTTGCCAATGAAGCCGATGACATTGATAAGGCCCTTCCGTATTTATTATCTGGATTAGATTTAGACCATAAAAATGATTTATATCTGCAAGTTCTTTCTTCCGCTTTTCTTATAAAAATTAACAATATTTTGGGCCTTGATAATTTACCCGTTTCTGATTTACAGGTTCAATTTTCCAGCAATATCGACTCCGCTTTGCAAATGGCTCGGCGTTCTACGGAGGTCAATTCTGGTAATTCATTAAATTGGCTGGCTTTAGCAAGGGTCTACGAAAGCATGATTTTGTTTGTTTCCGGGTCCGCCGAAGAATCATTTAAGGCCTATGATAATGCGATTAAATTAGAGCCAAACAACCCCGCTTTGTTTACTGGTTTAGGCAGGGCTCATTTGTCTTTGGCCGATCGATTGACTCAAGAAAAAGAAACGAAGGAAAAAATAAACACAGAACATGGCCTGGCAATCGTTAATTTTGATAAGGCATTAGTTTTGAAGCCGGATTTTGCTCCGGCGCATTTTTCTTTAGTGCAAGTATTTGACCGTCAGAATAAAACCGAAGAAGCCATTGCTAGAGGAGAGCGACTAAGGGCCGTCGTCTTGTCTGACAACAATTCCGATAATGATGTGGGCATATTGTTTCAGTTGGGTTTACTTCATTATCAAGCCGGTCGTTTTAACGAATCCAAGGACTTGCTTGAAGAGGCGATTCAGCTGGTTCCCGATTATTCCAATGCCCTTTATTTTTTGGGTTCTATTTATGATAAGCAGGGCGATACGAAAGGGGCGTTAGAGTTATTCAGTAGAATTTCTAAATTAAATCCTGACAACGAAGAAATAAGACAAATTATCCTTAATTTACAGGATGGTCATTCAGCATTAAATGACATTACGGGAAAAGACGTTCGCAGTAGGAAAGAGGCGCCGATAGAAGAAAAAAAATCAGAGATTCTATCTCCTAAATCCGATTCTGAATGATGTTAGCGTTAATAGGTCTTTCTTTTTGGTTAATTGTTAATGTGGCTAATGCCGCTAATTTCACAGCAGATGATTTATTAATCAGTGATGGCGTTGGTCAAAATGCAATTGGAGAATCAAACAGCGCTAGTTTTATTTTAAAATCGGGCTTTTTTTACTATCCTGAAACCGCTACTAGTACGCCACCACCACCGCCTCCGCCTACGCAATTTTCTTTAACTGTCAGCAAAAGTGGCAATGGTTCCGGAGTCGTAACCAGTAATCCATCGGGAGTGGATTGCGGAAATATTTGTAGCGCTAATTTTAATGATGGCGAGCAAATAGTTTTGACCGCAACGGCCAATGGCGATTCTTTTCTTGCTAGTTGGTCTGGGGGCGGATGTAGCGGTACTGGCACTTGTACCGTAATCGTTAATTCTAATTTAACTATTACAGCTACATTTACTTTATTTGGCAGTGGTGGAGGAGGTGGTGGGACCGGCGGAGGGGGTGGAGGAAGTACTTATTTTGGGGGGATTGGAGGAATACAAGTTCCTTGTAATCCGCCAAAGGGCGATATAAATAGGGACTGCAGAGTAAACCTCATTGATTTAAGCGTTATGGCTTATTGGTGGGAAAGGCCGCTTCCGCCCATTACGGTAGATTTGAATAAAAATGGCTCAATTGATATGGCGGACTTCAGTATTTTAGTATTTCATTGGACAGGGTAGAATATAGATATGAATTTTCAATTTTCAATTTTCAATTTTCAATTAAGACAACTCGTTTTTGCAGTTTTAGTTTTGTTTTTTGCTTTTGGTTTTTTAATTCCGGCAAATGCCGCTATTTTAAGATTCTCCGCGCCAGTTGAAAATTTTTATGTCGGCGAAATAATACCCGTAAAGATTCTTGTTGATACCGAAAACGAAACTCTCAACGGTTTTGAAATAGCTATAGATTATTCAGAAGAATTTGCAACCCTAGAAGGCATTAGCGATGTTAATTCTATTGTTAATTTTTGGGTTAGGCGAGACGCGGGTGTAAATAATAATTTTACTGGCGTGTCAATTGGCGGTTATAGAGGTTCAAATGGTTTGATAGTGCAATTAAATTTTAGGGCTAAAAAAATCGGCCAGTCCGTTATAAGTTTTAGAAATAATTCTATAGCCACGCTTCATGACGGCTTAGGCACGGAGGCAGAATTAGATTTAACGTCAAGTATTCTATTAAATATTGTGCCGGGAAAAGCCAGAGCGAAACAGTCAACGTTGTCTGGTCCAGAGGCCTTAAAAGCAAAAGACAAAGAACCTCCGGAAGATTTTATTCCTATAATTGCCCGGTCTCCCAATGCTTTTAATAATAATTATTTTTTAATTTTTACCGCTCAAGATAAGGGTTCCGGCATTGACCATTACGAAGTTCAAGAAATATTGAGTAATCAGCCCTCTCTTGATGATTGGAAAAACGCTGACAGTCCCCATCTTCTAGAAGACCAGGGTTTAAGAAAATATATTTTTGTTAAGGCGGTAGATAGGGCGGGCAACGAAAAAATAGCGGGGCTAAAGCCCCGATTTCAAATCTATCCCTGGTGGTTTAGTTGGTTAATCGGGGTTTTAGTTATCCTCATTCTTCTTTTACTTGTATTTGTTATAATTAAAACAATAGGTCGAAAAAAAGAAAATAAACAAATAAATGGTTATTCTAAATTGGACTGATTTGTTATTAGTATCATTAAAAAGTGTCTGGCTACAGCTATTAAGCTTCTTGCCGAATTTGGCGGGCGCGGCAGTTATGCTCGTTTTGGGTCTATTAGTGGCGGTTGTTGTAGAAAGATTAGTAGAAAGATTGCTTCATCACGTTAAGTTGGATTCGCTGTTACAAAAACTTAAAGTGGATGAATATCTGCATCAAGCTAATTTGCGACTTAATTCCGGCGATTTCTTGGGTAAAGTTGCTTATTGGTTAGTTTTATTGTCTTTCGTGCTGACTGCTTCCGATATTCTCGGCTTTGACGCTTTGTCTATCTTCATAAGCGATATATTGTTTTACATACCAAATATCGTTGTGGCGTTCCTAGTAATGATAGCCACTTTAATCGTGGCGAAATTTATGAGGAGCTTGGTTACAGCATCTGTTTTGGGGGTTAAATTATCTGCGGGAAAATTTTTGGGACTGGTGGCATGGTGGACGGTGTTTGTGTTTGGCGCTTTAACGGCGCTTAGTCAATTAGGGGTGGCAACGACAATTGTCAATGGCGTTGTGGTGAGCCTCTTAATAATGCTTGCTTTGGCTGGCGGTTTGGCTTTTGGTTTGGGCGGAAAAGATGAGGCCTCTCGATTATTGTCAAAGTTAAGAGAAGAGTGGGACAGATAGGTATTCTAATTTAAAAATATCGCCTGTGAGGGGCGGTATTTTTATTTGTTGTATAATAAATATAAGAAGGATTTAATGTTTCAAAGATTTTTTTTATTATTAACATTTATAATCAGCGCGACGCCTGTTTTTATTTATAGTCAAACTCCTCCCCCTACCACAAATCCTACTCTCACAGTTTCCAAATCGGGCACTGGCGTCGGAGTCATCA
>CAYIII010000019.1:0-2753 GCA_964363475.1 uncultured Candidatus Saccharibacteria bacterium | reverse complement strand
GTGCCGCTCAAACTGTGACCGCTACCTTTAATTCTTCTGAAACTCCTCCGCCCCCGCCCGAGCCACCGCCTCCGGTTTCGGAAGATAATAGCTCATTAGAATTATTAACTAAAAAAAAGGAGAGCTTTATTCTTCCGGCCTTGTCCAGCTTTTTATCATTAGGCAAGGCCTATTTTATAGGCAAGCTTTCTTTTATCGGCAAAACACTTTTCAAGGGAAGCGTTATTGACCCCAGATGGCGTATAACTGACGACGGAAAATTACGAGGCAGTGTCGGCAGAATAAGTGTTTTAGGGGACTTAATTAATGGCAGCGTCCAAATAAATTTTAGCGGTGGCAGACAGAAAACCAGCGGACAAATATCTTATTACAATATTAACGACACCAGCATTGCCCAATTTATTAATTTGACTAATAACCAAATTTATTCAGAAGAAATCATTTCTGGCAAATCCCCAATATTTTTAGGATTGCTTTTTAACGGCCCTTCCAATAATCCGACTCTTTTCGGTCATGTTGTCACTGAAGATAATACGGCGCGCAAGGAAGAAGTATTTTTTATAACAGATAAAGACCTAAATACTCATGCCATTAAAAATAAATTGCCGATTAGCATTCCTCAAATAGTTATCCCACGGGACTTATTAAATAAATTGATTGATAATTTGCGCGAATCGGCGGAAAAAGTTTCTAATATTTTATTTAAAAAAATTTTTGCGGCCAGTTTCTCTTTATCCAATGTTTTGAAACTAATTACTGAATATAACAACGCGCTCAATGATTCTTTTCTTATCAAAGATATTTTTTATGATATTAATGAGAATAAAATATCGCTTGATTCTTTTTCCGATGAACAAATAAATGAATTAATCGGCCTGAATGATTTTTTCAATAATAAAATAAATAATTCCATAAAACCTCAATTGGGGAATTATATAATTTTAGCCAGGCCGATTAATTGGTTTTCAAATAGCGACCCCGTTGTTTCTGAATTAACGGAAAAACTGGGAATTTCCAATGTGTTTGCCAGCTTTTTGTTGCAAGTTCCCGCTCCCTTTACCGTTACTTTTCTAAAAGGCGATGAATTGGTCTCGGCGGATTGCGGAAATATTGGGGGCAGATTAAATTGCAAGATAGGATTTTCAATTTTTCCAAAATTTTCTATAGAGAAATTTGCGGATTATGATGAGGTCTTTGCTGAATATAAGCAAGGCCTAATAGATATGCAGGCCCTGTTGTTTAAGAACGCTTTCTGATTTTCAGTGCGGGGGATTGGCGTGGGGTTGACACCATTTTTGAACTTCTCTATACTCATATTTACAGAAAAGATGTGTAACAAAAATCCAATTATATTCATTGCGGCTCTAACTATAAGTTGAATTTTTTGACTTTATGAAAATTAGCCGCGATGAACGCGGCTTTTTGTTCACTTCGAGCAATGCTGAAGAGTTATTTTCGGCAACTCGGATTGAGGTTGGACTGATTGGCCTTTGACAAGTTAATAGCAAGTAAAATAAAACAGGTAAATAAAATAAATATGTGCATCCCGCACATATCAGCGTTTAAGTGATCGGTTTAGAAAATTAATTAAATTAAGAGCGTATGGTGGATGCCTTGGCACAAAATGGCGATGAAGGACGTGGCGTGGCTGCGATAAGCTTCGGGGAGGTGCTTAGCAACCTTTGATCCGGAGATTTCCGAATGGGGAAACCCAGCATAGTAAACCTATGCTACCAATGTAAAACATTGGAGCGTACTCACTGAAGTGAAACATCTCAGTAAGTGGAGGAAAATAAAACAATGCGCGCAAGCGCAAATTCCCTAAGTAGCGGCGAGCGAAACGGGAAGAGCTTAAACCAACCAGTGCGTTGCACTGGAATGACCAATTTCCAAATCCCAATTTCCAATTTAGGTATCCCTTCGGGATAGATTTTAAAATCTATTGCGAAGCAATTCCTTAATTGGTCATTGGTAATTGGAGTTTGGGATTTCCACTGCAGCGCAGTGGGTAGGGGTTATAAGATAGGAACATTTTTAGAAATATGAGACAGGTTCCAATATAGTAGCTTGTCTCGTGTTTCTAAAGGAGGAGTTACAAATCGAAATGTTAGCAGAAGCAGCTGGAAAGCTGTACCAAAGAGAGTGATAGTCTCGTAAGCAAAAACTTTTCGACTCTTCGTTTTTATTCTTGAGTACTTCGAGGCCAAAACACCTTGAAGGAATTTGCCAGTACTATCTGGTAAAGCTAAATACGTTTTGTGACCGATAGTGAACTAGTACCGTGAGGGAAAGGTGAAAAGTAGGCCGGTGAGGCCTTTGAAATAGAACCTGAAACCATATGCTTACAAGGACCAGAAGCACGGCCAGTGCATAGCACTGGAATGACCAATTATCAATTATCAATTTACAATCAATTATCAAACATAAAATTGAAAATTGAATGAAAATTATTAAATGAAAATTGAAAATTCCATTGCTGTGCAGTGGTGTGTAACTGGGTGCCTATTGAAGAATGAGCCAACGAGTCTACGTTTATTGCAAGTCTAAATCTGAATAAGATGAAGGCACAGCGAAAGCGAGTGTTAAAAGCGCGTTAGCAGTAAGTGTAGGACCCGAAGCCAGAGCGAGCTTGCCTTGACCAGGATGAAGTCTGTCTAAAAGCGGATGGAGGTCCGAACCGGTGGGTTGTGCAAAACCTTCGGATGAGTTGAGGTAAGAAGTGAAAAGCTAATCGAGCCTGGTAATAGCTGGTT
>CAYIII010000018.1:2936-9296 GCA_964363475.1 uncultured Candidatus Saccharibacteria bacterium | reverse complement strand
CCCCGGAAAGGGGTTAAGTTTTAATGTAAGGAATTAGCGTCCAGAAAGTTATCAGTAAAAGAACCATGCTTAAGGAGAAATATAATCCCAAAGCATGCCAAAATTGCCTTGTGGTCATCGGTATTTTTTTAATCTTGTAAGATAATTCTTGGTACATTAGCGCTTTGCGTTCCAACCAACCCAATATTAAAATAAGCATCACCCAAGAAAGTCCACCCACTACTGATATTGCTATCAGAGAAGCCATCGTAAAAAGATAATATTCCCATTTTCTAAAATATGACTCACCTTCTGACGGTTTTATAGGGCTAAGAATTGACCACATTATTTTACCGCCATCTAATGGCAATGCTGGAAGCAGATTGAATAAATTTATAAAAGACCAAACTCCGGCAAGAATTCCTAGCAACGGCCACTGGAACCAGATATTTACAATAAGCAATACTAACACTTGAGCCAGCCCCGCAAGCGGACCGGCGTAGAATATCCAGAAGTCCTTCCAGCGTTCTTTAGGAAATTCTTTTAATAAAGCCACTCCGCCTAATCCGGGAACAAAGTAAAACCCGCCAGTTTTCAGGCCAAATCTTTTTGCGGCATATAAATGTCCGCATTCATGAAGGCCAATCATAATTAAAGTCGGAACCCATATTACCCAAGCGGGACCGGAAATCCAAATTATGAAAGCAAAGGAAAGTAAAAATAAAACTATCCACAAAGCTATTCGAAAAATTCTTTGCCTTGTCATTCAACCCTCCTCAAAAGTCAAAGTTCAGCTAATTTTATAATATGTTTAAATTGATTATAATAAAAGCGCATGAGCATAGAGAGTCAAATCAAACCCCTTTTTAAAGGCGATATTTTTAAAGACGAAGAGACCCTTAAAAAATATAGCCGTGACGCCAGCTTTTTTGAAGTAAAACCTCAACTGGTTGTTTTTCCTAAAGATATTGATGATTTAAAAAATCTTGTTTTATTTGCGATTGAAAATAAAAATTACGGCATCTCTCTTACGGCGCGTTCCGGCGGTACGGATATGACCGGCGGGCCATTAAATAATTCTATAATTATGGACTTCACTAGATACTTTAATCATATTAAAGAGATTAAAGATGGCTACGCTATTGCGGAACCCGGCGTTTTTTACAGGGATTTTGAAAAAGAAACTTTAAAAAAGAATTTATTATTACCAAGCTACCCCGCTTCCCGCAATATCTGCGCAATCGGTGGAATGGTGGCTAATAATTCCGGTGGAGAAAAAACACTATCTTACGGAAAGACAGAAAAGTATGTAAAAGAACTCAAAGTAATTTTGAGAGATGGCAATGAGTATGTTTTTAAACCGCTTACAAAAGAAGAATTAGACCAAAAAGTTCAACAAAAGGACTTAGAAGGAGAAATTTATAAAGAAATTTACCAATTAGTTGAAGAAAATAGTAGTCAAATTAAACTTGCCAAGCCCAATGTTTCCAAAAACTCGGCTGGTTACGCTCTTTGGAATATTTGGGACGGCGCAACTTTTGATTTAACTAAACTATTTGTCGGCTCACAGGGAACTTTGGGCATTATTACCGAAGTAAAATTTCAATTGATTAAGCCAAAGAAATATTCAAAACTTTTAGTCATTTTTTCAAAAGATTTTAAACCATTAGCGCAAATTGTCGGCAAGGTCTTAAGACACAAGCCGGAAAGTTTTGAATCGTTTGACGACCACACTCTTAAACTGGGAATTCGTTATTTGTTCTTTCGTTTTGCGCTTAAATTTTTACCGGAATTGTATATGATTGCGACATCGGGTCTGCCAAAGCTGGTTTTATTAGCCGAATTCACCGGGGATTCCATTAACGAAGCGGAAAATAAGGCCAAAAAAGCCCAATTAGATCTCAAAGAGCTTAATTTGCGAACAAGAATTACAAAAGACGCCGATGACGTTGAAAAGTATTGGACGGTGCGTCGGGAAAGCTTTAATTTGCTTAGAACCAAAATTAAGGGCAAGAAAACAGTGCCGTTTATTGACGATATAATCGTGCGCCCCGAAAGGTTGCCGGAATTTTTGCCGAAATTAGAAGAGATATTGAATCAGTACAAAATTATTTATACTATTGCGGGTCATATCGGCGACGGTAATTTTCATATAATTCCCTTGATGGATCTCGGCGACCCCCAATCAAAAATTATTATTTCCGAATTAGCGGATAAAGTTTACAAATTAGTATTTGAATTTCACGGCTCTATGACCGCGGAACACAATGACGGAATAATCCGAACTCCTTATTTAAAAGAAATGTTTGGGGAAGAGGTCTGTGGTTTGTTTAAAAAGGTTAAAAACATTTTTGACCCGGACAATATTTTTAATCCGGGAAAAAAAGTTATTCTAAAATAATGGTAAAAGTATTAATTTTTGGCAATAAAAAAGAAAGCATAGAGAAGCTGGTTAAAAAATCCGGTTTTCAAGTGGTTAATGAATCGCCGCAATTTGTAATAAGCTACGGGGGGGACGGCACTTTGATGAGGGCGGAACATAATTTTCCCAATATCCCCAAAATTATTCTTAAAGACAGTCATATTTGCAAAAAATGTCCGCCTTTAAGCAATGAAGAAATTTTGCTAAAAGTAAAAAACGGCGATTATAAAATTGAAAAATTATTAAAATTGGAAGCGCAGGCCAAAGGCAAAACTCTTATCGGAATGAATGATATCATTGTTCACAACAAGGACCCTCGCCACGCCATTCGTTACCGCGTCATAATTAATGACAAAAATACAAACCGGGAAATTATTGGCGACGGTATTATAGCGGCCACTCCGTTTGGCTCTACGGGTTATTATCGCAGTATTACCGACAGTTATTTTGAGATTGGCATAGGATTGGCATTTAATAACAGCACTGAACAATCGGATCATGTTATCCTTAAAGATAGCAGTATCATAAAAATGAGCATTGTTAGGGGGCCCGCTTTGGTTTATGCCGATAATCAGGAGGACTTTATAGAATTAAATGACGGTGACAATGTTTTAGTAAAAAAATCTGAAGAATACGCTCAAATCATTATCTAAATAATGAACTTAACCTTATTAATAATACTCCTCTCTTTAGGCGGTTTTTCGCTGGCATTTTATATCCGTAATCATAAAACTTTAAAGTCCGAAAGGAAATTAATCTGTCCTTTGAATTTTGATTGCGACGAGGTTGTTCATAGCCCCTACTCCAAATTTTGGGGCATTCCCGTAGAAATACTGGGCCTGCTCTACTATGGGTTAATTATCGTTAGCTACACTTTTTTGGAGATTTCCTCGTCTTTGGCTACCCCGACAGTGATTTTTATTTTACTGGGCATTACTATTATCGCCTTTATGTTTTCTATCTATCTTACTTTTATTCAGGCCTTTAATTTAAAACAATGGTGCACTTGGTGCTTAATATCAGCGGGTATCTGTGCCTTTATTTTCTTTTTTGCTTTAGCAAATTCAAAATTTAGCATTGACTATCTTTTAACGGAGCACCGCAGTTTTATTTTGATATTACATTTAGTCGGCATGGCGCTTGGTTTGGGAGGAACGACTATAGCTGATGTAATATTTATGAAGTCCTTGAAGGATTACCGCATTTCTAAAATAGAATCGGATATTCTCGGCACTTTGTCTCAAGTAATATGGTTTTCATTAGCGGTTCTTATTTTGAGCGGCGTGGGATTATATGTTCCTAATTCTGAATATCTTATGAGCTTGCCTAAGTTTTGGGCAAAAATAACTATATTTTTGGTAATTTTAATTAACGGCGCAGCTCTCAATCTTCTTATTGCTCCTAAGTTAGTTAAGATTTCATTCGGAGGACAACGCCATGAGACGGGAGGATTAAAAAGGCGTTTGCGTAAATGGGCGTTTGCGTTGGGCTCCGTGTCTTTAATATCCTGGTATTCGGCTTTTATTTTGGGCGCGCTTAAGTCCGTAGAGTTAGGATTTTTTAATATTTTGCTGATTTATTTGGGCGTTTTGATGTTGGGGGTGCTTTTCAGCCAGCTTGTGGAATATTGGTTCAAGAATTCTTGATTGTCCATTTTATGGCTTGGGTTAAGGACGGAAAAGTACCGGCGTCAGACCAAAATCCATTTATTGCTTTTGCCGTAAGCAATCCTTTTTGAATATATGAATTATTCACATCGGTTATTTCTAATTCTCCTCTGGCGGATGGTTTTAAGTTTTTGATGATATCAAACACTTGATAATTGTATTGATATAAGCCAGTCACCGCGTATTGCGTCGGGGCTTTGTGGGGTTTTTCAAGAATCTTGGAAATTTGCAATGGTGAGCTTGTCGAACCACTCTTTAACATAACCGGTACTCCAAAGCGTTCAGGATTTTTTACTTTTTTAATAAATATTCTTGCGCCTCCTTCAAATGACGGAATCTTAAAACGAGGGTCAAAGATATTATCTCCCAATATTACCGTTATGGGTTTTTGATTGGCAAAATCTTCAGCCAGGGCCAGGGCTTGAGCTATGCCGCCCGCTTCCTCTTGGACTTTATAGGTGAATTTCGCTTTAAATTCCTTGCCCGATCCCAAATATTCTATGAAATCTCCGGCGTGTTCTCTTCCGGAGATGATTAAGATTTCTCTTATTCCCGAATTCAAAAGCGTATTCAGCGGATATTCAATCATCAACCTGTTAAATATCGGCAATAAATGCTTATTTGTTATTTTAGTTAACGGCAAAAGGCGAGACCCTTTTCCTCCGGCTAGAATTACGCCTTTCATTGAGATTGCCACCATGTTTGATTATTTTTATACCATTTAATAGTGTCTCTTAGTCCGTCTGTCCACTTTATTTCTGGTTTCCAGCCCAGCTCTTTTTTAATTTTAGCGCTACTTAAAAGGTAACGCGTATCATGTCCGGGACGATCGGGGATTATCTTCCGCAGACCCTTCGGTTTCCCTAAAATATCCAATATTTCATTAGCAATTTCTTCTACGTTTTTTTCCAAACCAGTGCCAATATTGTATTGCTCTCCTAATTTACCTTTTTGGAGTATTAAATCAAGAGCATGACAATGGTCCAAAACATGAATCCACTCTCGTTTATTTTTACTGGATTTGAAAATTGGCAACGGCTCATTTTTGAGGGCCTTTAGAATAAATACCGGTATAACTTTCTCCGGAAATTGATGGCTTCCATAATTATTACAGCAATGACTTATGGTAACTGGCAGGCCAAATGTATAGTAATAACTTTTTATAATATGGTCAGCGGCCGCCTTGGATGCGTTGTAGGGGGTTCGAGGTTTAAAGGGGGAATCCTCCGAAAATTCTTCTTTAGTTTTTAATGACAATTGCCCAAAGACCTCGCAAGTAGATATGTGATGGAATCTTTTTATTTTATTTTTTCTAGCCGCTTCCAATAATATAGTTGTGCCTAATACATTGGTCTTTACAAAATCAACGGGGAAATTTATTGCTCTGTTGTTATCTGACTCAGCGGCAAAATTTACTACGCAATCTACGAGATTGCTTTTAATAATTCTGTTTGCCAATGAAAAATCACCAATATCGCCCTTAATAAATTTATATCGCGCGCTTTTATTAATAATTTCTAAATTATTCTGATTAGCGGCATAAGTTAATAAATCAAGATTTATTATTTTTATTTTTGGATATTTTTTGAAAATATACTTAATAAAATGACTGCCGATAAATCCGCATCCGCCGGTTACTAAAATAGTTCTATATTGCATATTTGGCTTTTATTATTCTATACATTACTTTAATATTTCAAGAAAGGGCCTATGGTCTAGTGTCCCGATTTTGTTCAAATCTTTGATTTGATTACAAAATCGAGGATCCGCGATAAATAAACCTTGGTTTATTTATCGGGAGCATTGGGCCGCATTCGTCCCGATTTATAAAAATTCTGAAATGTTTTGGGTTTATATATTAAAATCATTAAAAAATAATTCCTATTATACGGGTAGTTGTGGTAATGTTGATAAAAGATTGAATTTGCATAATAATGGGTTAGTAAAATCGACAAAGGGGTACATCCCTTGGGATTTGGTTTACAAAGAAAAATTTGAAAGTTTGTCTCTTGCCAGAAGTCGTGAATTACAAATTAAGTCATGGAAGAAGAGATCTTATATAGAAAGTTTAATAGAAACATTTCAGAATTTTTAATATAAATCGAGGATCCACGATAATTTTGGTGGGCCTATGGTCCAGTGGTAGGGCGCCACAAATTCGTTCCGATTTCTATAAATTTTAGGTGAAATTTATTTAGAAATCGTGAATCCACGATTTTTGGGCCTGTAGTATAGTGGTAATACGTCGCATTCGCATTGCGAAGACGTGAGTTCGATTCTCGCCAGGTCCAC
>CAYIII010000018.1:0-2836 GCA_964363475.1 uncultured Candidatus Saccharibacteria bacterium | reverse complement strand
CGATTCTCGCCAGGTCCACCCTAGTCAATAAAAAAACACCATCAAGTTGTGGTGCTTTAATACTTTAACTATCGCGACCTCTTAGCGCTCTTTCTTCTTGTTATGACCTTTTTCCACTTTAATAATTCCAAATAACCTTCGTTACTAAGGAGACAATCATGATTAATTCGTAAAGCTCTCCTAACCTGTTTGCTTACCAGCGAAACGTCTCTATAGTAAAGCCAGCCACGAAGATCTTTTAAAGTTCTTATCTTTCGTCGAGTTTTTTTGCTCTGATTACTTAAAAAGAGGTTTAGCGAAGGAGGGCTTCACTTTTTTCAAAATTTTCTATAGAATGTGCAAAGTTTCTTTGACAAAGTGGTTAACAGGGAGAAATCATGACTCAAAAAGATGTGGTGGAAATTTTTCAGCAAACCGGAGCGTGGAAAACCGGCAGTCATTTTGTTTATACCTCCGGTCGGCATGGAACAGATTATTTAGATAAATACGTAATTTACCCCCACACAAGGATTGTGTCTAAACTATGTCAAGCTATTGCTTCTTGTTTTATGCAGGATGACATTCAAGTGGTTATCGCTCCAGCTATGGGTGGAATAGTTCTTTCGCAATGGGTTGCCTTTCATTTAAGCCATCTTACCGGAGCGGAAGTTTTGAGCGTTTATGCCGACAAATTACAGGGGTCTAATATTTTCGCCATAAGTCATGGCTATGAGGAACTTGTCAAAGGAAAAAGGGTTTTGGTTGTGGAAGATATTTTGACCACTGGTAATTCTGTCCGTAAAATAATAAAGTCTACTCTTTCAGCTGGCGGTTTTGTTGTTGGGATTGGGGCTCTTTGGAATCGTGGCGGTGTTGTGTTTGAGGACTTGAGAGACGCGCCGAAATTGTTCTCCTTGGTTGATATAAAATTAGATTCTTGGCAGGAATCTGACTGTTTATTCTGTCATAGGCAGTAGGCAACAATGGCGCAAGCCATTGTTTTTTTTGCGCAAAAAGATTACGATGAAACCATATGAATCAGAAAACATATTATGGTTTAACGGGGACTATTTTTTCTTTGATTACCCTGTTGCATCTCAGCCGTATTTTGATGGGATGGGAGGCAAACATTGGCGGTTGGGATGTGCCAATGTGGTTGAGCTGGTTGGCCGTGGTAATTGCCGGCTATCTGGCTTATACGGGGACAGTCGCTTGTTATAAAAATAAATAACACGGCAATAATATGGAAAAAACCCAGCCAGTGGGCGGGCAGGCCTCACCTAAAGATGTCTTTCTTCATATCTTGTCTATCGTTACGCTTTATGTCAGCGCCGGCGGTTTTTTAGCTCTTCTGTTTCAATATGTCAATGTTTTTTTTCCCGACCCGTTAGCTTTTTATTATGACGCTTCCAGTTCTTATTCAACCATCCGTTGGGCTATGGCCACCTTATTGGTCATTTTTCCGGTTCATATCTGGGTGATGTGGCTTTTGAATAAAAAATATGTATTTGACCCCGCAAAAAGAAATTTACGCATTCGCAAGTGGTTAATTTATTTCACTTTGTTTGTGGCGGGATTGGTAATGATGGGGGATGTGGTGGCCTTGATTTATAATTTATTAAGCGGTGACCTGACGGCGAGATTTATTTTAAAAATTTTGTCAGTTTTGTTTGTGTCCGGCTCGGTTTTCGGTTATTACATTTGGGATATTAAAAAACACAAAACTGAATAGCATGAAATATTTTGTTTATTTTATTATTGCAATTGTGGCAATGGCGGCAATTTTCGGATTTTTTATTGTCGGTTCTCCGGCGGAAGAAAGATTGCGTCGTTTTGACGAAAGGCGTGTTCAGGACTTACAAATTATTCAATCAGAGATAGTTAATTATTGGGCCAATAAAGACCGGTTGCCGCGGCAACTCGCTGATTTGCAGGATAATATCAGGGGCTTTATTACGCCTAAAGACCCAGAAAATAGCAATGATTACGGTTATGAGGTGAGGGGAAATTTGGATTTTATATTATGCGCTAATTTTAACACTTCTAATTTTCAAGAAAGTGCGAATACGCCAAAACCGGTCTCCGACCCCTATTATCAGCAATCCAATTGGCAGCATAATTCCGGAAATGTTTGTTTTGACAGGAATATTGACCCGCAAATTTATGGACCAAAGATTCGGCCTCCTGAAAAAAATTAAAGACGAGGTTTTAAATTTAAAGCGTTCACCTTTATATTCAGATAGAATAAAAAATAAAGTTTTTCCGGTGATAGGCGAGGGGAGTCACTACGCCAAAATCATGTTTATTGGAGAAGCTCCAGGAAGAAATGAAGCTAAAACGGGACGGCCTTTTTGCGGGGCGGCCGGCAAAATTTTGGACGAACTTTTGGTTTCGGCGGGCATTAAAAGAGAAGATGTTTATATAACGAATATCGTAAAAGACCGCCCTCCTTTTAATCGCGACCCCCTGCCTGACGAAATAGCCGTTTACGGCCCCTTTTTAGACCGGCAAATTGAAATTATCAAACCCCCAATTATTGTTACTTTAGGCCGTTATGCCATGGGCTACATCATGCAAAAATTCGGCTTAGATTTATTATTAAAACCCATCGGCCAAATGCACGGCAAGATTTTTGAGGCCGAGGCCTCTTATGGGCAAATTAAAATTGTTCCCCTATATCATCCGGCTGTCAGTGTTTACAATGCTAATACCAAGGGCATTCTTAAAAAGGACTTTGTAATTTTAAAAGATATAAATGTATAAGTTATCCCCATAAAAACTAATAAAATTTAATTTTATAAATGTTAAAATTATATTGAGTCATGAAGTAAAAAAGTGACGTCTTCGTGATGAAAAT
>CAYIII010000017.1:0-9704 GCA_964363475.1 uncultured Candidatus Saccharibacteria bacterium | reverse complement strand
GGAGCAAAAATTGCCGTTCCCTTGTTTATTAATATCGGAGATACGATAAGAGTTAACGCTGAAACCGGAGAATACGTTGAGAGGATGGAAAAATCTAGCTGATTTGGTCCTCCGGCGGCGGTTTTTGATTTATAGATTTTTCTATCAATTCTTTTAAACCGGAAATATCTCTGGGCTTGTGTTGTTTGGCGGCCATTGGCGCTATATCTTTCTTAAATGTTTGGTCCAATGATTTTTCATCTCTTCTAAGTACTTTTTCTTGCAATGTTTTAGCGCTGTCGGGGAGCCATTCCGACGCTATGCGGGCTTCCACCTGCTCTTTGGGAATCGCGTATTTTGAGTGAGTATTTTCTATAATTATATCTCTGTAGGACTGGTCTGGTTTTATGTGCGGGGCTATGGTTATTGCGGAAAAAGGGCGAGAAGCCACCCCGTCAATCATTAATTTTATATACATATTATATTTAGATAAATTGACCATATCGGTCGCGAGGAATTCCGGCGTAAATTCTTTTTCTAAAAATTCAGCGTCTTCCGCGCCCACTCTAAAAACGGAAATAGTGCCGACATTGCCGAAAATAGCCGCTCTGACGGTGTTTTTGCCCTTTTCATCCAACTGGTCAAGATACTGATTGGCGACAGTTAAGCTTAAGCGATATTTTCTCGCTTCAGATAAAATAGTCGCAAAAGAATCAGTGGCAAAATTTTGAAATTCGTCCACATACAAATAAAAATCCCTGCGTTTATCTTCCGGCGTATCAACTCTGGACATTGCCGCCAGCTGTATTTTGGTAATCATCATAGCTCCCAATAAAGCGGAATTATCTTCCCCCATTTTTCCTTTTGACAGATTAAATATTAAAATCTTGCCATCGTCCATAACTTTTCTTATGTCAATTGATGATTTGGGCTGTCCTAAAATATTGCGAATCAACGGGTTGGAAACAAATTGGCCAACTTTATTTTGAATGGCGGCAGTCGCTTCGGTTTCAAATTTTTGGCTATACCTGGCAAATTCATTGACCCAAAAACTTTTAATGACCGGGTCTTTTAAATTTTCCACAATAGTTTTTCTGTAGTTGGCGTCGTTTAACATTCTCATTATTCCCAGCAAAGTTGTTCCGGGATATTCTAAAAGAGCTAACAAGGTATTATTCATTATATATTCCATTCTAGCGGACCAGGCATCTACCCATATCTTTTTGAACACGCCCATTATGCCGGAGGCAATAAGATGTCTAAATTCCGTGGTGACCTGGTCCAGAGGGTTAAAGGCAATCGGATAATTAGTGTCTGACGGGTCTATGTATATGACATCGTCCATTCTTTCTTCCGGAATAAAGTCCAATAATTTATCCGCTAATTCTCCGTGCGGGTCTAAAAAAGCTATTCCGTTGCCCGCTCTAATGTCGCTGATAATCATATTTTCCAGCAACGTACTTTTACCGACGCCTGTTTTACCGACAACATACATGTGTCGTCTGCGGTCATCGGTTTTAATTCCAAACTTTCTTGCCTGATTGCGAAAAGTTGTTTCTCCTAAAATTGTGATAAAATTATTTTCCATAATGAGTTTGTTGAATTATTCTACCGGCAATGACAATGGCGGTTCGCCTTTTTTGGATTCGGCCCTTCTTAACATTGGAGCTTCAACTACAGTGCTTGGGAAATGATATATAGTGGCTAATTCTTCCGTGTTAAGTATGAATACTCTGTGCGGCATTTTTCTAAGGCGATATCTGTCGTAAATTTGGCGTTTCTTATAATAAACTCTCTGTTTTTTAAACGGCTGTTTGGCGACGGAAGTCATTATGGCGGTGTTGGGTTTTAAGCTGTTGCTTCTTTCATCGTTAAGCTGAAAGAAAGTTCCGAATATAGAAGCCACATTGCCTCGGCTAAATTTGTCTTTACGATCAATATACAGGAAACGAATAGTTGTTTCAAAGGCAAGTTTTGACATTTTATTTTCTATGCCTCTTATAACATCTTGTTCGCCCTTGGTAAATTGCGCCAAACTTACTTTTTCCTCTTTCGGTTTTTCTAAAGTGGGCCAGGTTGGTTCCTGGAATATCGCCAAAAGAAGATTTTTAATAAAAACACCTGTTTCAAATAAAAAAGCATTGGGTTGAAGAGGCGGCTGTTTTCTTCCTATTAGCTTATTAATTTCTTCTTGGGCTTTTGGAGCCCAGTCCTTGCTAAGGATTGGCCTGATTAAAATTTGAATCCAAACGGTCTCGTCTGCTTTCAACCGAGATAAGGCCTCGGTAAGATTTGCCATTGTATCAACTTTTTCTTCCGATACCAGCGCTTCAAAATAAGGATAAGTTCTTAGCGGATATGCGTCCGGTTTAATTAAAACATAGTCGGTGCCGAACACGTCATAAATATCATTGGGTAAAACATTGGGTAAAAGGTCAATATAATCATCCACCACCTCTATTTCCGCTTCCGGATATTGAGCGTAGATGGCCGATTCAATCATATTTCTGAATCCTTCGGCAATTCTTATGTAAAAATAAACACCGCCGGCATATCCCACTAATTCAAAGGAAAGCCAGGCCTCAACTTTTCCGTCCCAATATATTTCATACGGCTTCATGCCAAAAGAATAAACGCCAAAAGCCGTGGCAAAAATTTGCTCCATGGTTTTGGGTGTTTTTAATATTTCTTTAGGCGTTTTTATTCTTAACAATACCCATTTAATATTTTTTTTATAATTCTCTCTTATATAAAAGAGCCATAATTCCCAAAAAATAAAGGCCAAAACAATCGGTACTATAAACCACCAAGTCCAATAAAAAACTTGTAAGACGGATTCAATGATGCCAGTAACGATACTGTTTATCGAAAAGGCCATGCGTTTATTATACTATGACTTACGATTCTTTAACAAAATATTTCCCTTCGCCGGAAACCCGAAAATATTTTTTATTGCGCAAGCTTAACAAAAGAGTTTTTTCTTTAAAGGTTCTGTGGTTCATTGCTAATTTTACCAAGTCCTTGGCCGGCATCGGGCCATGTTTTTTAAGAAAATGAGAAATAACTTCTTTGGCGGTGCCAGGAATGATATTAAATTCTTTCAGCCCGTAAGTTCCCCTTCCCACCAAAATAAATCTTTCATCTTTAATTAACTCGTTATGAATGGTCTGCGGATTAACTTGTTTCGCCTTTCTGTGCTTATTAATGAGGTTGGCTAATTTTGTAAAATGAATCGGCTTGTTCTCTTTTTTAAGCACCAAAAAAGCCCAATCGCGCGAAACTTTCGGGTTGATTTCTTCCCATTCGGATAAGCCAAAATCCCCATAAACATTGGAAGAAAACTTTTTTGAGATAGAAACATAATTAACGCCTGAAGAATCCTTGCTTGAAAAATTGCCGGATAATTTGCTTCTTTGCGAGTTTAAAGAGGAAATTAACTTAGTGACAAAAGACTTAGCTTTGTCCAAATCATTGCCGGATAAATACCAAAACGAATGGCACTCTTCATTTTCCGGATGAAAATTAATTCGTTTGGACGCTTCCAATAAAAACCTGAATTTTTGTTCGTTATTTTTTATTAAGGACTTGTCGTAAAGATTTTTTATTTCGTTGGATAAATAATCATGCTTGCGGACCCCATTGAATTTTTGCAAATAATTTACGACAACTTTAAAGAAATCGTCTAAAGCGCCGTTCTGAAATTGCTTATAGACCAAATTAAGCGCCTGGGCCTCTATTTGTCTTATTCGTTCCCTTGTTACGCCGTATTTGTTTCCTATTTCCACCAGAGTCATCGGCTGTCCGGATTGCAATCCGTAACGACCAATAATAACTTCTTTCTGTCGGGCAGAAAGAACGGACAACGCCGTGTTTATCGTTTTATCCACGCTATTGAACATAGCTCATATTATCATAACTATTAATAATAGTCAACATTATTGGCGAGACCATAATACCAGCAGTGGGCTAGCCACGAATATTGATGAATATGTGCCGACTATTGTGCCGACTAAAATAACAAGAATAAAGTATTGCAAGCTGGCTGACCCTAACAATAACAGCGCAACCAAAACCAGTATCAATGTCAGCGAAGTATTGATTGACCTGGCTATTGTTTCGTTGATGCTTGCATTAACTAAATTAGCGAAACCGCCCCCTTTATTCATTTTTAAATTTTCTCTTATTCTGTCAAAAACGACAATCGTGTCGTGAACGGAGAATCCTATGACAACCAGGATAGCGACAATAAAATTAGTATTCATTTCCAATCCATTCCACCATCCCAAAAACGCGAGCATGCCCAGCGGTATCAGAGCGTCATGAAATAAAGTGACTAAAGTTACAATTCCGTACTTCCATGATTTTACCGGATTAGAAACTTTTCGGAATGCAAACGCGATATAAAGAGAAATTGTTAAAAGAACCGCAAAAAAGGCATATGTCGATTTGGCTCTTAATTCTTTGCCGATTGACGGGCCTATAGTTTCGTAAGATAATTCTTCGGTCTTATTATTAAACTTTTTATTGATAACTTCCAGATATTGAGAATGCGCCTTTTCGTCAAGCTCGGGCAATCTGATGATAAAGCTATTGGTGGACGGCTCTTCAATAATACTTAACTCCTTTACTTTTAAATCATCGGTAAATAATTGCCTAATACTTGTGACATCCGCGGTTTCTATTTTTAATTGCCACAGCGTTCCTCCGGCAAAATCAATTCCTGGCTTAAAGTTAAATATAGCTATTGAAGCGATGCTTGCCGCTACCATCAAGCCAGCGATAGTTATAAATATGTATTTGTTGCCAATGATATTAAGCATTTTGTTTAATAAATACGCGCAATAATGCTCGGCTGACCATGATGGCGCTAAACATGCTCATTAAAACTCCTATCAAAAGCGTCAAGGCAAAACCCTTAACGAATCCCGTAGTAAGATAATACAAAATAACGGCGGTGATTATAGTTGTGATATTAGAGTCCCTAATTGACGGCCATGCTCGGCGAAACCCCTCTTCCATAGCGTTTATTTTTGAGGCGCCTCTTTTTATTCCTTCCTTTCTTCTTTCAAACACTAAGATATTTGCGTCCACTGCCATGCCGATAGAAAGAATTAATCCGGCTATGCCCGCCAATGTCATTGTTATGCCAAATAATTTAAATATTGCCAGAGTAAGCGCCGTATAAATAATTAGAGCCAATGACGCTACGAGTCCAAAGCCCCTGTAATAAAGGGTCATAAAAGTGATTATTAGAATAGTGCCTATGATTCCAGCCCAGATTGTTTTTTGCAGAGAGTCCTTTCCCAAAGACGCGCCGATTGTTTGCTGGCTTATCAGCTTAATGGGCGCCGGCAAAGCTCCGGCATTAAACCTTTCCACTATTTGCTTGGCTTCTTTAATGGTAAAACGGCCGGTTATTTGAGCTCTACCTCCGCTGATTTTTTCTTGAACGATTGGCGATTGAATCAATGAGTCATCTAAAAAAATTGCCAACGGTTTTCCGACAAGCCGTTCGGTTAATTCTTCAAATATCTTCGCTCCTTCGCTATTAAAACTTAAACTTATTTGAGGCGCACCCAAAGTGCTGTCAAAGTCCAATTTCGCGCCAGTTATATATCTGCCGGTTAAATCAGTATGTTTATATGCGGTGATTTCTTGACCAATATCGCCTAATTTGGTCTCTTCCGCAAAATAAAGAAATGGTGTGGCGCCGATTTGCTCAATGGCGGCTTTAACGTCTTTAATGCCCGCAAGCTCTGCAATTAAGCGAGAGGACTCGCCGCTTTTTGAAACATAAACTTGCGGTTCGCTGACGCCAAACAGATTGACTCTTTTTTCTATAACATCTCTCAAGCCATTTACCACTGAATCGCGGTCGGTTGCTGAGACCCCGCTTAAATCAACTTCGTAAACCAAATGACTGCCACCGATTAAATCCAGCCCTAATTTCCAATGAGAAAATTTATAGTTTTTGTCGAATAAATTTGGATAAACAAAAATTGCCGACAGCAGAGTTAAAGATAAAACAAGGATTACTATAAAAATCGGCCGGGCTTTCATAAAAAAATGATTGCCAGTATGTTAACATCAATATTGAAGGAAAGCAATATGTTTGCTACCATTGACCAATAAAATCTCAAATCCCAATGACCAAATCCCAATATTGTATACTGTAATTTGGGGTTTAGGGCTTTGTTGGGATTTGGAACTTGGTGCTTGGGATTTTAATAGGGGCCCTCATAGCTCCCTTCTTCGCTCTCGTAGTGCTCGAGCTTCGGAAGGGCAAGAGTCAACGCACAAAATATTCTTGCCCCTCGAAGCTCTGGCGATATGCCAGAGCGTAGTGGGGCCCCCATAGCTCAATGGTAGAGCAGATGCCTTTTAAGCATTTGACCAAGGTTCGATTCCTTGTGGGGGCACAAAATAAAAATAGAGAGCACACTCTCTTTTGAGCGAAATCCGCTTATTTCAATTCACGATCTAAATCCTCTAATATTTTCTTAGCTTTGCCGGATAATTTTTGTGGCTGTTTAATAATAAATTTAACATATAGATCTCCCCTACCGGACGAGCCCAGCCGAGGCATGCCTTCTCCGGAAATACGCAACTCTTCGTTTAAATTTAAATTGCTCGGGATCTCAATAGACAATATATTCCCGCCGATGGTCTTTATTTCCACTTTTTTTCCTAATAAAACATCTATAATATTTATTTCTTTTTTAGTCAGCAGGTTGCTATCAATCCTTTCAAAAACAGGATGAATGGCAACTTTTATTCTGGCATAAAGGTCTCCGGCGGAGGCGCTCCTTAAGCCGGCGTCGCCCGCTTTGGATATTTTAATGATTTGGCCGTCTTCTATTCCGGGCGCTATATCAATATTAATTTTCTTTTCATTTTTTAATCTTCCGGTTCCCGAACAAGCGGCGCATGGTTTTTTGGGGATTTGTCCGCTGCCTGCGCATTTACCGCAGATTTTTACTTGCGTAAAACTTCCAAAAAAACTTTTTCTATTTTCTTTGATTTCCCCCTGGCCGTTGCAGGCAGAACAATCTTCCAATCCTTCCTTGGCCGAATATCCCACTCCGGCGCATTTCAGGCAGAGAACAAAGGATTCAATATTTAAAGTTTTACTGGTGCCTCTAAATGCTTCTTCAAGATTTATTTCCAGCATTGTTTCCAAATCAGCGCCATGTTCGTAAGTCCTTCTTTTTCTTTTTATGCCCAGTCCGTCAAAAAATGCCTCAAAAATATCCCCCATATTTCCCAAATCCTCCGCATTGTTATGGTCAAAACCAAACTCAAATCCCATTCCTCCAAAAGGAGAGTTATTGTCAAACCCCGTTGAACCGTCAAATGTTCTTCCGAATCTGTCATATTGCTGTCTTTTTTCTTTATTAGAAAGCACTTGATAGGCCTCGTTTATTTGCTTGAACTTATCCGCATTGCCGCTGGGCTTGTCGGGGTGATATTGGTGGGCAAGTTTTCTATAAGCCCTCTTCACATCATCTTCCGAAGCGCCTTTCTCTATCCCCAGTATTTTGTAGTAATCCTTTTGAGACATATTATTCTATTGTTATTGTTTCTTTTTGGGACTTTTCCAGGTTAATACGAGCGAAATTGGTAGTCAATATCAGTTTATAAATCAGCCAAGTCAAAATTCCTATAATCCAGATGAATATAAAAGTTCCGCCATTGATGGTAAAGAAAATAATTACCCCCAATCCCACAACAATCAGTATTTTGAGCTGGTCCGGGATTTTAACCAGCGCGGCATTGATAATTTTTTGAAGGCCGTCAATTATATTCTCCTGCGGGTGAATATTAATGCCAACTGACCTTGAAATTCGCTGATTAACATCCGCAACCGCGACATCTATGTTTTCCAAAGGCAGTTGCCGATTGGTTTTGCTCACTAACATTCGCATCAAATCATTGAAGCTTATTTTTGCGGAAAATCCCGGCAACAATTTGCTGACAATGCCTTCGTTGAGTTGAATTATGTAAGAAATGGGTTGCTTTTCCACATACATATTTTCTAGATTTATTGAAGACAGATACACAATCGTGCCAAATAAAATTAATCCAAAAATAGCGGTGGACAGAACTATGTGCTGTATATTGTAAAAATGAATCTTGATTATATTATTAACTTGCGCCCTGCCCTTCCAGTAAGCGGTAAATAAAATTATTATTGTTATGATTGTTGCTCCCAATAACCAAATTAACGGGCTTTTTAACAGAAATAAATCTATAATTAAAATTTCCGCGGTGATTAAAGCAAAAGAAAGCCACCATTCTTTAATCAGTAAAACTCTAATCAGAAAAAACGCCAAATAAACGGCGACGGAAATTGCCGTTCCCAATAAAAACAAAGAATTGTGGCTCATAACAAAACCGCTAAAAAAGTAACCAACAACAGCGGCCAACAATAAACCAACTAAGATTAATGTCGTCAGTTTAGCTTTGAGCACCCTTAGTACTATTATACACTTTTTGTAATTCCAAAGAAAGTTCAGATACGGCAGATTTTATAGCATTTGTATCGTTGCCGTCTTTAACTGATTTTATTTTTTCTATTTTTTGATTGATAGAATCTTTTAGTTCGGCGGGAATTTTATCTCCGCTTTCTTTTAGGGCCTTTTCGGCGGTGAAAACAATATTTTCAGCTAGGTTTTTTTGTTCCGCCAATTCTTTTTTGGCTTTATCTTCTTCAGCGTGGGCGGCCGCTTCATTCTTTAATTTTTCTATTTCTTCTTTTGACAAGCTGGTATTGGCTTCTATTTTTATGGATTGGCTTTTATTGGAGGCCTTGTCTTTAGCGGAGACATTCAATATGCCGTTGGCATCAATGTCAAAAGTTACTTCAACTTGAGGCGTGCCTCTTGGGGCTGTGGGGATACCGTCAAGAATAAATCTGGCTAATGTTTTATTATCCACGGCCATTTCTCTTTCGCCTTGCAAGACATGTATTTCAACTGATGTTTGATTATCAGAAGCCGTGGAAAATATTTGGGTCTTTGCCGTTGGTATGGTGGTATTTTTTTCTATTAATCTGGTAAATACTCCGCCTAGTGTTTCTATGCCCAAAGACAGCGGTGTTATATCTAATAGCAAGACATCCTTTATGTCTCCTTGTAATATGCCGGCTTGCGCCGCGGCGCCGATGGCAACCACTTCGTCAGGATTGATTCCTTTATGGGCTTCTTTGCCGAAAGATTTTTTAACGGCTTCCTGCATTGCCGGCATTCTTGTTTGTCCGCCAACTAAAATTATTTCGTTAATCTGTGATAAATCAAAATTGGCCTCCTTGACAGTTTTGTTCATTATTTCAATAGAGCGGTCAATATAGTCAGAGACCAAGCTTTCTAGTTTAGCTCTAGTGAGTTTAATCAAGAAATGTTTTGGGCCGGAAGCGTCAGAGGTAATGTAGGGAAGATTTATTTCTGTTTCTATTGAAGTGGACAGTTCGTGCTTTCCCCTCTCCGCCGCTTCTTTAAGCCGTTGAAGGGCAAGGGGGTCCTTACTAATGTCTATTCCCTCTTGTTTTCTATATTCTCCCACCAAGTATTCAATTATTCTTTTATCAAAATCATCGCCCCCCAAATGAGTGTCGCCTCCAGTTGACTTTACTTCTACGGTATTGTCGCCAACCTCAAGAACCGAAACATCAAATGTCCCCCCGCCGAAATCATAGACGACAATTTTTTCATTTTTTTGTTTATTCA
>CAYIII010000016.1:0-10039 GCA_964363475.1 uncultured Candidatus Saccharibacteria bacterium | reverse complement strand
TGATTTTTGTCCGCCAGTTGGCGGATTAGGAAAAATAGCTGTTTGAGTTCCGAAATCCGCCAGTTGGCGTACACCAACTGGCGAGATGGAGGGCGAGTTCTATTTTTCCGTGTAACGAAGGAATAAAATCATTCCGATTTATTCTGAACGAGGACGTTATTGATGAAGGATATGGGGTGGGGTTTGTCTAATAAGAGTTTTTTATCTCTTAACCTTAAAAGTCGCGGAGAAATCGGACATTCCGTCTGGAGAAGCAGTGATTGCCGAAAGAGGCAAGGAAACATCTTTAAAGCCGGAGTCCTTTGCGAGAAAATTTTTAAAACTGATAATAGTAGATTCGCTGTTTGCGCTTCCAATTAGAGATATTACTTCAGATTGAGAATTGAAATTTAGTTGATTTATAAGAATATCGCTTCTAAAGTTATATATTTTTTTAAGAACGGAGGATTGGGGCTTAAATTCTTGTTGAGCCAAAAAAATCTTATCTAATAAAGAATTGAAGTTTTTTGCTTCATTTTCCAACAAAGCCACCTCTTGCAAATCAACGGGGGGTTTGCCGCTCTGAAGATTGGCGATTAAATTATTATTTATTCTTACAAAGAAAAGGTCAGAAACAATAAATAATAAAAGTAATATGGACAAAGTTGATAAAACAGCATTGCGCCAAATCATAACAAATCGCCAAATACCGCTTCTAGTAAATTCTTCCTCTGTTCCAATTTTTGCCAAGCTTATAAGATTATCTTCAACTCTAGGAATCAGGCCGCGCAAAGCGGCGCCTCTGGAAACCAACCAACTAGTTTCTATATTAAGATAAATAATATTAAAGCTAAAATCTTTTTTCAGCCAATCAGACATTTCTTTAGAATATCCCGTATTGAATAAAATTAAATTATCAACCGCGCCTCCCCAACGACTGCTGTAAAAATTAAGAACACGCCTTAATTCAATAAGCATCACATCTTGAAAATCATCAAATTTTACTTGATTCCCGCCACTTTTCTCATGAATCATTAACCAAGGCAAAAAATAATTAAAATACAGGTTTTTATTTCTGATTAGAACGAAATCTACCCCCTCATTATTCAAGTTTAAAACCAAATAGGGCTTATCGGCATCAATAGACAAAGATTCTTTTATAAGACGCGCCAGCGATAGCGAAAAAAATTCTATCGCAACAATTAAAAAATTAGCTTTTCGGAGAGCCGAGACAACTTTATCAATTGTTTTTGATTCAACAAATGCTCCTAATATTTCTTGATTGCCGTTGCTCGCTTGCCCAACAACCTGCCAATCAAAATAAGCTGTTTTTTTATCAATTGGCGATATCATTGTTAAGTTTAGATAAGCCGCTTCTTCTAATTGTTCCCCTTTAAGGGGGGGCAAATTGAAAATCTGAGTATAAATTCCAACAGACGGTAAAGAAACAATAACGGGGATGGATTTTTTTAAGGATAGAATTTGGGAATGCAAGCCATTTAAAGCAAAAACAAATTTATTATCGTCTTGAATCAATCCGTCTTTAACTATTCCCGGAGACAACGACTGATTGTATTGTTGAATCTTTCCATTATTAATAAAAGTTAAACGAATGGCGCCATCGCTTATCTCCAATCCACCTATTTCTAAAACAGGATTTAATAATTTAAAAATTTTCTTAAAATTGAACTTCATTGATAAATTGTAATCTTATTTGATTTGTGACGCTGTCTTGATCTAGTACCGCCTTCAGATGCCTTTTTTGATTTAAGACCTGGCCTAAGGAATTAACTGTGAATTTATTCCCAATTCTTTCTACGCAAATATAGGCCTTATTTTGACCAACATCCAATGTATAGGTATTAGTGATTGCGCTCGGAACGTTGACGCCACAACCAGCCGGAGACCAATTAGAATTCCTAAGAATTATTAAATTAGCATCTTTTATGCCCGCTTGAGCAACAGACAAAGCGATGCTGGAAAGTTTAATGGCGTAATTGGAACGATTTAAGTTAAAAACAATAAATAACCCTGATAAACCGATGCTTAAAATAACAAAGGACAGCACTAAAATAGTTGGCAATATAACACCCTTATTCATCATAATGGACTCCAATTAATAATTATATCATCTATTTCCGGACTGCTTATCTGAGATAAATCGGTTAACAGAGTTATCCGATAGCGAATATAACGACGGTCAAGATAATCGTCACCGATTAATTTAACTGGAGTGCTCACCAGTAAATTCATGGGAGCACCATAAATCCAAGGACCGGTTACGCTATTAGATGTTGCCAATTCCATTTGCACGACAGTGCCGGGAGGTTGAATGCCATGCCAAACTATAGTGTTGAAGTAAGTATTACTGCTTTTTGTATCAAATATATTGGATTCTAAAATAGCAGAATCAGCTCTGGAATTGAAGCTTGTTTGAATTTTATAATTAGATGACGCGCATGAAGCAGTATTATTACAATCAAAACTAATCCAGCCGATTACATCATTCCAAGCCCAGTCCTTAAAATGGCTTTCATCAGCGCCGTCTTTATCAATACGAACACGATAAGAGGGGAAGTCGGGACAAACCCATGCGCTACCATCCCAAGTAGAAACACTGGCGCTATTACCACAAAAACTAATCCAGCCGATATTTTCATTCCAAGCAAATCCCGACAACAAACCGGTACTGTCGTTGTTGACTTTAAAATTACTACTGCCGCAAATATTTCCATTGGGAGTAGTCGCGCAATTAAAAACGATATAACCCACAGTGGAACTTGCCCACCCCTTAATTTCACTGGGGCTAACTTCAATATTATGTATGGAACTATCATGAAAATCTATCCAGCCAATTACATCATTCCAAGCCCAGCGCTCGTTAGCATCCTTTGTATCAATATTTTGAAAAATCGCTTGATGAGCCAAAACCAACGCAGCAGTAAAAATTAAAAAATAATAGAAAATTTTCATTAGAACCCTTGAATTTTAATTACGCCCGGGTTAGACGAAAAATCCAAATTTGGAGTTGAACTGCAAAATTGAGTATTGTAATCGGAAAAAACCGGGTCAGTGGCGCAAGATTGCCCGCCCACCCAATTGTCCTGAAAATATACATTATTGCTGGTTCTGGTAATATATTTTTCCAAAGAAACGCTGGTAGGAGAGCCGCGATACGACCATCCAACAACGATTTGAATCTTTTTTGTAAACGGGTCGTTAGAACCGACCGCGCAGTCAACGATAAAATCCGCCGCGTCTCTACAAACCGAAGCGGCGTAAAAATATCTGGTATAATTTGTATTGTCTAAAGCAATGCTTTCTTGTCCGGATTGAACAGTAAAACCGGTTGAAGTGGAAGATTGGGTTAAATAACTGCTGGTAGTAGCATTGGCTATTTTATTCCAATTACCCTCAGCAGTAACATTTATTTTATCTATCATTTCCTGCGCTAGAAAATTAGCTCTTTGATAAGTAATATCTTGGGAAGATACTCTTAAATAAACCGCAACCGTACCTATTCCCCCTAATATAATAACGACACCAACGCCAATAGCCACAATTAATTCCACAAGTGATTGACCCGCCCGCCTGTTAGCGAAGCCCACCATTTTATTCAATTTTGCCATAACAGTAAATACCAATAGTGGATGTAGCAGTTGAATTTCTAAGGTGGATACTGACACTGGACGAGGTGTTATTATTAATAAGACAATCTGGATTATTAATCATATTGCCGGATATTTTATCAAAAAGAATAACAGAATTGCCGGCAATCGGCGGTTGTAAAAATTCCAAAAATTTTCGCAAATAAACTACGGTGGTGGAAGAAAAGTCAAGAAGCGATGTATCGGAGGCGTTAAATAATATAAAACGATTATCCGTCGTCAAATTTTCAAATTTAACTCCCCAATATTTTCCATTTTCTTGAATAATGGAACGCTGTTGGGCGCTTCTTAATAAAGACACGATTGCTCCGGTAGTGGATTGAAGATGACGTTTTTTACTGAAAGTCGTTAAAAAAATTCCAACTACTAATGACACTACAACAATAATTGCCATCACCATCATAAGCTCTACTAATGTAAATCCTTTCTTTTTTGGTTTCATATTAAAATTGTCCCACTAATTGATATATTGGCACAATAACCGACATTGCTATTATTCCCACCACTCCGCCAATAACAACTAACATTGCCGGTTCAATGAAAGAAACCAGAACCTTAATTGACACGTCAATTTCTGACTCATAAAAGGTGGATAATATAAATAATACTTCGTCTAAATGACCGGCTTTTTCTGAAACCGATACCAAATTAGTTATTACTAAAGGGAAATTAGATTCTTTACGAAAGGCCTCGCCGATAGTTAAGCCCCGCGCAACTCCTTCACGAGCAATACGCTTTAAACTCGCCTCAATATTTTCATGCCCAACAGCAGTCGCCGTTAATTCTAAAGAATCAATTATAGGAAGACCCGCTCTGATTAAATGACCTAATGTTAAAGCAAATCTTTGGATAGCGATTCTTTCAATAACTTTATTAACAACTGGAATATAATTTAAAAAACGAAATAACGCTTTTCTGCCAACTTTTGTTTTAAAAAAGAAATAAAACAATACCGCAAACCCGACCAAAGCCACCGAACTTAATATCCAGACATATTGGGAAATAAATAATCCTACGGAAAAAACCACGCGTGAAAATAATGGCGGTTCTAGCCCGCCGCTTAAAAAGACCTCCGAAATGCGCGGTAAGGCAAAAGTTACCAAAAAAAACAAAATACTGACCGAAGCAACTAAAAGTATCATGGGGTATGCCAACGCCGAACGAATGCGTCGTCGTAAATCCTCTTCTTTTATCAAGATTACGCTAAGATTTTCAAAAGTTGCCTCTAAATTACCGGAAATTTCCCCCGCTTTTATTAAATTAATAAAAATAGGAGAAAAATATTGAGGATACTTGCTAAAAGTAGTATGAAAGGGTTGGCCCTTCTCCAAATTATTTTTTATTTCTATTAATAAATATCTAACTGCTGGTTTTTTAAAGTCCGCTATTAATATATCTAAGGCACTGAACAGATTGGTCCCTGCCTTTAACATTAGGGCTAAATATTTGGTTAAAAAAATCTTGTCGGAAGCCGTAATAGAACTCCCAAAACCTATATTTATATTCGTAAAACTCTTCCATTTGGCTTTTTTTACAGATATGGGACGAAGGTCATTCCTATTCAGAAGGTCTAAGGCGTCTGATTGATTTTCGGCATCAATCATGCCCTTTACAACCTTTCCGTCAGATTGTGTCGCGGTATAATGAAATTTTGCCATAATAATTCCGTTAACTATTCTCTTACAACTCTGAATACTTCCTCAATTGTAGTCATACCTCTTTCAACCTTTCTTAGCCCGTCTTCAAACATAGTTATCATTCCCTGCTCGTAAGCCATTTTTTTCAAAGCGTCTAAAGTGAAATCGGGGCTGGCGATTAATTGACGAACTTTTTCGTTAATATCTAAAATTTCATAAAGCCCTATTCTGCCTTTATATCCGCTACCGCCACAGGCATTACATCCCGACCCCTTATAAAATCGGGTGGGGATTTTGATTTTTGATTCTATTTTTAATTCAACAAGCTGTTTTTTAATGTTTTCAATAATGCCTTTTTCCGGCTCAAAGGAAGAAATGCATCCCAAGCAAATTCTTCTAACCAATCTTTGCGCTTCCACCATATTTAAAACAGCCGCCGCCAAAAAAGGAACTATTTTCATGTCCAACAAGCGAGGAATGGTTGTGGGAGCATCGTTAGTGTGTAAGCTTGATAGAACTAAATGCCCCGTCAATGCCGATTGAACCGCAATTTCAGCCGTTTCCTGGTCGCGAATTTCTCCCACCATTATTATGTTCGGGTCTTGACGCACTAATTCTCTTAAACTACTGGCAAAGCTAACCCCCGTGGCGGGATTAATTTGCGTTTGATTGATGTATTTCATGTCATATTCAATAGGGTCTTCAATGGTCACGATATTGACTTCCGGCTTGTTTAATATATTTAAAATTGAATATAAAGTTGTAGTTTTACCGGAACCGGTTGGACCGGTGATTAAAAGCATGCCGTAAGTTTTTCTTATACTTTCTTTAATAACTGCCACATGGTCATCTAACATTCCTAATTCTTCCAAAGACAACGGTTTTTGCGTAGAGGCCAGCAATCTCATAACAACTTTTTCGCCATAAAAAGTCGGCATTATCGCTACTCTTAAATCCATCACATCCTGGCCAAGTTTGTAACGAAACCTGCCGTCTTGAGGCCTGGAATGTTCGTCCAGTTTCAAAGAAGACAACAGTTTAATTCTAGCCACGATAGCCGCATGAACTTCTTTGGGAACGCGGATAATTTCATGCAAAATACCGTCAACGCGATATCTGATGATTATTTCTTTTTCTAATGTTTCAATGTGAATATCGGAGGCCCTAGAAGCAATGGCATGAGAAATAACGCTATCCACAATGGCCACAATAGGTATTTCCGTCGCAGCCTCTTTTATGCCGCTTGCTTGAGAAAGCATTGAGGCCTTAATATTTTCAGTAATTATACTTTTAAAACTTTCCGCCGAACGCTTGCCGTAAAAAGAAAATCCGTAATTTAAATCTTCAGCAGAGACCAAATAAAGCCGTATTTTTCCTTTTAAATATTTTGTCAGAAATTCTATCCCCTCTAAATCATTAGGATTCTCCAGCGCCACATCAAAAGACCCGTCCTCTTTTTTGGCAAAAACAATAGCCCTCCTTTCTCTGGCTAAATTTTCCGGTAAAAGCTGTAAGATGCCTTCATCTAACGCCCTATTTATTAGGGAAGTGCGCTCAATATTATAAAATTTGGCCACTATATCCAACAAATAGCTATTAGTAATTAAATTGCGGGCGATAAGAATATCTGACACCTGCTGTCCCATTCTTTCCGAATCCTTAAAGGACGAATCAAATTCTTCGGATTTTATCACTCCTGCGCCAACAAGCAGTTCCTTCAATTTATCATTGGGAATATGTAACACACTTTTATTATACAATAATTTTACCTGCTAAGTATAAAGATAGAATAAAATGGCCAATAGTTAAGTAAAATTTTATCCAAGATAATGGCCAATCCAGCCAACGGCAGCCACCAATAATAAAAAGAAATACGATGCATTTCTTTTGAAGACAGCCATGAATACGAGGAGTATAGCAAAGTAACCAAAAACATTATTATTAAATATAAAATCCATCCGGGATGCCCCGCCAGAAAAATGGATAGAGCCAAAAAATAAAGCTCCTCGTTTTCAAAAAATATATTACCGTGTTTTTTATCGTAATAACGAGCCGAAAAAAAGAAAATTAAGCTGATTATCAAAGATATTATATAAGACAGCCAGAAATGATACAGAGAATATTTTAAAAAGTAATTAATGGCGGCATAAGGAGGAATAAGATGTTTACTCAAATCATTATTAAGCCAAAGAAGAAATTGGGCCCTAGTATTATAAAAAGCAAAGCCCGCCATTGCTAAAATGGCGAAATAAAACAGCCATGTTGATTTTTTTGACAAAAAGGAACGTCCCGATTGCAATCGGGACGTTCCCCATATGGCTAAGACATACAATAAACTAAAATAATCTTTTAGCCACATTGTCGACTACAAAGCTAAACCCGGAGCATTGCCGACCTCAAAAATGTCAACGCCGCTTCCTCCATCAGTACTTTCTACGTCATCAGCCCCCAAATTAGCATATCTTGTGCTTTCCATACGAGTATTAAACTCGTAGTAATTATTAGTTGAATCACAAGCGTAAGCGTAAAACAATCCTGGCCCCGTTAAAAGACCGGTATTATTATTTCTTGGGTCCACCGGCAAAGCGGATAAAGGAGAACCGGAGGTAATGAGGTTAAAGTTCACCGGAATCCAACCAGTTCCATTAGTAAATCTAGGAGTAGCAGAAAGAGCTTGAGAGGCCTCGGTAATTGCAGGAAGAGCAAACGGCTGACTAGCTGCTGGTATAGCGGTGATAGATCCCCACCAATCTGCCAAACAAACACCGGCGCCTTCCGCTAAATCATATACAGAAACTGTGGCAAAATATAAACCCATCGCTGTATTTAACTGTCCCATATCGGCAATTCTTTGCGAATCTCTAGCTTCTTGGAATATTTTTGCTGGATTGATAACCAAAATAACCGTAGTGGCCAATAAAGCAATAATTCCGATAACTATAATTAATTCTATCAGAGTAAAACCTTTTTTTATCATAATTTTTAATTTAAAATAACGACCTTTTTATTTTTACTATCTTTCAGTATATATCTCATCTTAACATACTGCAATAGCCCGATGTGGATATGATTTTCTACATAACGGACAAAAATTCCTTAATTTTTTTTATCATCTCGTCAATGGGCGTTTGAGCTTTAACAAAATATTCTACCGCTCCCAGCTCCTTTCCTCGCGCGATATCCGATTCTTGCCCTAAATTAGAAACAATCATTATGGACGCTTTGCCGTATTTGGGATTGGCAATAATTGACTCCATTGTCTCAAAACCGGACTTAACGGGCAGAATTATATCCATCAAAATAAGGTCTGGCTTATTATTCTCTAAAATTTTTAACGCCTCGTCTCCCGTAACTGCCAATAAAACATTAAAACCCTCTTGCACAAGACGGTTTTTTAATAATATTGAAAGAAATTGGTCGTCCTCAACGAGCAAAATTGTTTTTTGATTTTGAACCATGTCAAAAGTATAAACAAAAATTTAAAAATTTTCTAGTTATCCCAATAAATCGAGACTTAAAGCTCCTCGATCAACACTTTTCTCGCCGAAGCGAATCGATCTTTTTTTAATTAAATGATCCACGCACAGCTTCCGCTACACGTGCCTTGTTACGACTTCATCCGTGTCACTGAGCTTACCTTAACCCAGCTTGAAATTCACGATTTCAAGCTGGAAATTTTCAATTTTCAAATCCCAATTTCCAATTTAGGTATCCCTTCGGGATAAATTTTAAAATCTATTACGAAGCAATTCCTTAATTGGTCATTGGTCATTGATAATTGGTCATTCCCAGCTTAAAGTTCACGAACTTTAAGCTGGGCTTTAGGTACTCCCAGCTCCCTTGATGTGACGGGCGATTATCCTCTAGAAACTTAGAGTTGATGTTCCCACGTAGCGAGCGGATTTCCCGCACTACGCGAGCTCTAATGCATTTTTTGCTTTAATTGAAAAAGATTTTTTAAACCACTTTCAGATAAATGTTCGCCATTTCTAATTCTAGAAAAAAGATCGCAAAAAATTTCAAAATCTTTTTTCTTAGAAGGAAATTCTAAACAATTACTCTTAAAGAATGGAATTATAATCTTTTCTAAATCTTCACGATTGCCAACTTCATAACGATAACAATGTTGATGATTTTTACGGTTATCTTTTTGAAAATAAACGTTACCGCAACCGAAAAATTCTTTTAATTGGTAAAGAATACATTTATCCCTTTCCACTAATTTAAGAAAGAATTTTGGTTCCGCTTGCACCCGACGACTTCTCTTTCTTTTGTCATCAGGATTTTTTATATAGACAGAGAAACTTCCTTCTCCATCTACTAAACCAACAATATAATCGTTATTAAGCATAACATTAGAGTGAACCCTTCAGTCGCCTAGGCGACCTACTATGATTCAGCTGACTTCTGACGCTGCGTCAGTTTCATTTTACTATGTTTAAACATAGTAAACAACGTCAGATCTCCACAGGTTAGTTATAAAGCTTTTCCTCACATTCCCGAAACAGTTTTTATTGACCTTCATCATGCTCACCACCCATTCATGACTCAATCACTGTTTTTCATTCGGGACTACGATTTGCCTTCAGATCCTCCACCCAAGATTCTCGCGAATCGGGGCTATCTTTCAGCTACGCTTCAATAATTATTGAAGGAGTCGATTTGAACGACTTAGTTTTATAACCTGCTGTGCGCTTTTATTGTGAGTACAGGACTCGAGAACGTATTCACCGTGGTATAGCTGACCCACGATTA
>CAYIII010000015.1:0-10926 GCA_964363475.1 uncultured Candidatus Saccharibacteria bacterium | reverse complement strand
ATTAAATATTGATTCAGGATACGGGGTGGGGTTTGTCTTCTCATACAAAACAAATAGCCCTTTATTTTAGATATAAACAACCATCCTCTTTCTCGACGAGGCCGTGGAGGCGAATAAGTTGGGGGGTGGCTGGTGTTTGTTGAGAAAGGCGTCTCGGAAGCCGAGCGGGCATGGTACCAGCAGTCTTGTTATAATATTCTATTAACAAGACTGCTGGTGAGCGAGGCTGAGAGTCGAGTGGTGATTTTCTCGCTGGAGAAAATCAACCACGTACTTTCGAGACAAACACCAGACAGGACCCCCCCTTCTTTTATATGAGCCGTAACACCTGCCTGCCGGTAGGCAGGGGTTGAGGAGAGGAAGAGGATGGTTGTTGATGGATGAAGGATGTGAGGGGGGTTGTTGGTATGGGTTAAGAAATAATATTTTTTATTGTCTTAAAAACCGTTTCTAATTTTTTCTTATTGGCTGGCGATATTTTTTTCAGCACTAATTCGTCGGCTTTGGTTCTTGTTTTTTCTTTTGGCGGTCTGATGCCGATTCTTAATCTCCAAAAGTTTTTAGTTTTTAATTGATTGATAATGTTTTGCGCTCCTTTGTGGCCGGCAGAATTACGGCCAAAAGATAATTTATATTTTCCCAATTCTATATCCGAGTCGTCATGAATTATCAGCAAATTTTCCGGCTTAACTTTATGTTTTTTAATTTCTTGTTTTACAAACTCTCCCGATTTATTCATATAAACCCCCGATTTTATTCCTTTGCCTAAAAAATCCACGGCCATAAAGCCGACATTATGGTTGGTGTTCTCGTATTCTTTTTCGGGATTTCCCAAACCGATTATTAATTTAAATTCCGGCATTTGATAGGATATTACTATTCTAGTAAAATACTAGAGATGAAGCAATTTCTACTTTATGTCTGGGAGATTTTGGAGCTTGTAATTATCGCGGGCGTTACTGTTTTTGTCATTAGAACATTTTTTGCCCAGCCGTTTTTGGTGAGCGGAGCCAGCATGAGCAATAATTTTAATGGCGGCGATTATTTGATTGTTGATGAGATTACTTATCAGTTTGAATCTCCGCAGAGGGGCGATGTCATTGTTTTTCGTTATCCGGAAGAGCCAAGCACTTTTTACATAAAAAGAATTATCGGTTTGCCGGAGGAGCATGTGGTGATAAAAAATTCAGAAGTATTCGTGGATGATAATAAATTAAAGGAAGAATATTTAAACGAAGATATTAAAACATCCGGCGACACGGATATTATTTTAAGTAACGGCGAATATTTTGTTCTGGGAGATAATCGCTATCATAGCTATGATTCGCGCAGTTGGGGGCCTGTGTCCAGGAAGAATATTATCGGCTTTGCTAGGATGAGATTATTTCCTTTTAATGTTGTCGGGGTTTTAAAGCGGTCTGCGTATCAATAAAATTAAAGATTGCTTGTTTGATTTTATTTAAGAATGTATAATCAAGAAAAATTAATATTATGAAGACCAAAAAACCGACATTTCAGAGCGTCAAGGGAATGCATGATATCTTGCCCCAAGACCAATTGGTTTGGGATAAAATGCGGCAAACTTTTAAAAATGTCGTTGAGCACTATAATTTTTCTCGCATTGATACTCCTATTTTAGAAAAGGCGGATTTATTTACTAAAGGAGTCGGACAAAATACGGATATTGTGGAAAAACAAATGTTTAGTTTTGAGACCTCCGGCAAAGAAATTTTGGCTCTGCGTCCGGAAAATACGGCTTCAATAGCCAGAGCGTATATTCAACACGGGTTAAGCCGTTTGGGACAGCCCTTAAAGTTATATTATTTAGGTCCGATGTTTCGTCATGAAAATCCCCAGGAAGGAAGATATCGCCAGTTTTATCAAGCTGGGGTAGAGATTCTGGGGGGGGATTCCGACGCGATTTATGACGCTCAAAGCATTTTAGTTATGCATCGTGTCTTAGAGGAATTAAAGTTGGGTAAATTAAATGTTCAAATTAATACTATTGGTTGTAGGGTCTGTCGCCCTCTTTATCGCAAAAAACTGCAGGCCTTTTATAAAAACAAGGCCGTTTGCAAAAATTGTAAAGCGAGGTCAATAACCAATCCGTTGAGATTATTGGATTGTAAAGAAAAAGAGTGCCAGGTTGTTAAAAAGGACGCGCCGACTGTTTTAGATAGCATTTGCAGTTACTGCAACAGTCATTTTCGTTTGGTTTTAGAATATTTAGACGAGCTGAAGCTGTCTTATACTTTAAATAATAATTTAGTGAGGGGGCTTGATTATTACAACAAAACCGTTTTTGAAGTGTTTGTTGACGGCTTGGATTTTGCATTAGCCGGCGGCGGTCGCTACGATTATTTGCTGGAATCTTTAGGTGGCAGACACACGCCGGCGGTGGGATGGTCAATGGGATTAGAAAGAATATTATTGGCTATTCAAAAAAATAATATAACTTTTTCAGAAAAGCCGAAGGCCAATGTTTTTTTTGTTCACATGGGCGATGAGGCAAAGAAAAAAAGCTTGTCTTTGATTGAGTCCTTGCGACAGGGAAAAATTCAAGTTAAAGAATCTTTAGGCAAGGATTCATTAAGGTCTCAATTAAGAATGGCAGACAGGGTAGGGGCAAAATTGGCTTTAATTTTTGGGCAGAAAGAGGCCTTTGAGGATTCAATCATTATTCGGGATTTAGAAACGGGAGCGCAGGAGACGGTATTGATTTCTAAATTAGTGGAAGAAGTGAAAAAGAGAGTATAAATGGATTGTCTCTTTTGTAAAATAGTTAACAAAAGTATTTCAGCTGAAATTGTGTACGAAGATATTGATACTCTCGCTGTTTTAGATGTTCATCCGAAAGCCCCGGGACACACGATGATTTTGCCAAAAGTTCATGCCGATAATTTACTGGACTTGCCGAATGAAAAAGTTGGGCCGGTTTTTTTGGCTATGAAAAAAGTGACGGAGATAATTAAAAAGTCATTAAAGCCGGATGCGTTTACCATTGGTATAAATAACGGAAAATATAGCGGACAAGCCGTGGACCATCTTCATATTCATATTATTCCGCGTTGGCGGGGCGATAATGGCAAGTCAATCCATTCCGTGGTGGATAATCCGCCCAAGGAGTCGCTGGCAGAAATTAGAAAAATAATATTGACTTAAGGGTATTTTTGTAATATATTAAAAACCAATGTTACAAATTATTAAAAAAGAAGGGGAATCGTCCGCGTCCTTGCTTTATCGTTTCACCAAAAAAATGCAGCAAAGCGGTATTTTGCGCGAGTCCAAAAAGAGACGCTTTTATCATCGCGCCGTAAACAGAAATAAAAGATTTGAGTCCGCTTTACACAGAGAAATAAAAAGAGAGGAAACAGAGAAGGCAAAGAAGCTTGGCTTGTTATAATGTCTCTTAAAGTTCAAATTAGTACCGACTTAAAAATTGCTATGAAATCTGGCGACCGGCTTTCGTTGGATGTTCTTCGCGGTTTTAACGCGGCTTTTAATAATAAGTCCATTGAGAAGCGCGGTAAGGGATTGCCAGAAGAACTTGCCGAAGAAGAGATGCTGGAAATATTGAATAAAGAATTAAAAAAAAGAAGGGACGCCACTGTTTTATATATTCAGGGTCATCGCGGGGATTTGGCTGAGAAAGAGGAAAAAGAAGCGGCGATTATTCAAAAATATTTGCCCGTGCAAATGACGAAAGAAGAAATTGAAAAAATTGTTGTAAAAAAAATTGAAGCCCTTCAACAAGCTCAGGGCGATATTTCTTTTGGAAATATCATGAAAGAAGCGATGAAAGAATTAAAAGGGAAGGCCGACGCGCAAGTTATTAGCGGTATTGTCAAAGAAAGAATTTAGCGTTAGGTTGTTATATAGACCATTTATTTTATAACCATAAGGGGGGTGGGGCATGAGCGATGCAATGACCTTGCTCTATGTTCTGTCTATTATTTCAATATTTATCGCGTTTTTCATCAGTGCTGACCTTGCCAGGCGCAAGGCGCAGAAGAAAACAAAGGTTATGTTTTTCACGCTTTTGTTTTTGTCCGCCACACTTTTGTTTTCTTTTGGATTAGTTTGTGGCTATGAAGTAGGTTACAGAAGCAATATTCGATTGGAGAATACTTACATTTATACTAGATAAAATATGGGCCGTCGTTCACGGCCCATTGTTATTTCAATAAACCGCCCAATAAAGCGGTTTTTTTATTTTAAATTTTTCTAGTATAATACTTACAATGAAAAAAATAGTGGTGTCTCTGGAAAAGGAATTTAAAGCACTAGAAAAAGATATACAAAAATATTTAGATAAATTAAGTATCATTTTAAATCTTGAAGATAAATATTTAGAAGTTTATTTGGCCGGAGAAGATAAGATGAAAGAACTGGGAAAAAAAGCGGGGCCGGGACATCATTTAAATGTTTTGTCTTTTGAGCCCTCTAAAGATTTTCCAAGGCCGGATACGAAAAATTATCAAAACCTGGGAGAAATCTACTTGAATCCGGCCTATATTCAAAAACAAGGAGAGGATTTATCATATATATTAGTGCACGGTTTATTGCACTTGCTGGGATATGACCATAAAAATAAAAGTGATAGAATGAAAATGGAAGCCAAAGAAGGAGAATTATGTCAGCAAATCAATTTTTAGCTTTAGATGTTGGTTCGGCCAATATCAAGGCCGCAGTGGGGGAAATTAAAAAAGATAATAAATTATCTTTGTTTTCTTTTTTTAAAATGCCCTCTCGCGGCATGAGAAGGGGCATGGTGGACGATGCTGTTGAGGTTTCCAGCGCCATCAATCAAACCTTTAACGAAATTAAAAAACATCACAAAGATGCTCATAGGAGAATTTATTTAAACATTGGCAGCGCTCATGCTCGTTCGCAGGTCTCAAGGGGAATAGTGGCTGTCTCTCGCGCTGATTATGAAATATATCAGGATGATATTGCGCGCGTCGTGCAGGCATCTCAAGCCATTAACTTGCCTCCGAACAGAATGATTATTAATGCAATTAATCAGGAATATATAGTAGATGGCGTCGGTGAAATAAAAGACCCGTTGGGAATGGTTGGTAATCGTCTGGAAGTTAACAGTTTGATTATTGACGCTTTTTCTCCGGCGGTAAAAAATATAATAAAATGTGTTGAAATGGTTGGAGGCGGTATTAAAGAATTATCGTTTGGGCCTTATGCGACCAGTTACAGCATTCTTTCTAAAAATCAAAAAGATTTGGGGGTGGTGATGGTTGACATCGGATTCGGCACTACTGCCATGAGCGTTTATGAAGACGGAAAATTAATTGACTTGGCGGTCTTTCCGGTTGGCGCGGGGCATATAACTAATGATTTGGCTATCGGACTAAAGGTCTCCATAGAAGCGGCTGAGGCCGTTAAGCTTTCTTTCGGCTCTGCTCTGTCAAAAGATATTCCTAGCAGAGAAATTATTGACTTAAAAAAGATTGACCCGCGGGCGCGCAATACTGTTTCTAAAAAATTTATTGCTGAAATTATTGAAATGCGTCTTGTGGAAATTATGGAATTTGTTAATAATGAGCTCAAAAGAATAAATAAGGCGGGAAAATTGCCGGCGGGCGTAGTGTTAGCCGGTGGCGGAGCAAAACTTTCAGGAATTATTGACCTTGTAAAACAAGAATTAAAATTGCCGGCTCAAATGGGCACTCCTGATTTGTCTTTAATGAATCTACCCAATGGAGAATTAGCTATTAAGGCGGAGGACCCGGAATCGGCTTGCGTTGTTGGGTTGCTAATGCTGGCGGCGGAAAAAAATAGCGTCGGCGGGTCTGCTGATTGGAAAAATATTTATAACGGGTATTTTAAAAAATGGTTGGATTATTTAATGCCATGAAGAAAAAAGAAAAAAGAGAGAAAAAAGAAAAAATTGTCGCAAAAAAGAACGGCAGAACTCTCGCTAAAATAAAAGTTGTTGGAGTGGGCGGCGGAGGCGGGAATGCGGTTACGCGCATGAAAGAGGACTTTTTGAAGGGAGTTGAATTTATTGCTGTTAATACCGATGTCCAGGACTTGGATTATTGCAATGCTCACAAAAAGATTTATATAGGCAAAACCGTAACGAAGGGCTTGGGGGCTGGCATGAATCCTGATTTGGGGCGACAGGCGGCAGAGGAGAATCGCGCGGAAATTGCCGATGCGTTGCGCGGCGCGGATTTAGTTTTTATAACTTGCGGCATGGGTGGCGGCACCGGTTCGGTTGGCATTAGCGTGGTAGCTGAAATAGCCAGAGAAGTAGGCGCTTTGACTGTTGCCGTAGTTACTAAACCATTTACCTTTGAAGGCGGGCAGAGAATGAAGATAGCCACTGATGCTTTGGTAAAATTAAAAGATAAAGTGGATTCTTTTATTGTTGTGCCCAACGACCGTATCTTTGTTGTTATTCAAAAAGAAACATCTATTACCAAGGCCTTTGAGGCCATTGACGATGTATTAAGAAACGCGGTGCGCGGTATTGCCGAATTAATTACGATGCCCGGAATTATTAATATTGATTTTTCCGATGTCAAAGCGGTTATGCAAAATGCCGGTTCTTCCGTTGTGGGAATTGGAATAGCGTCTGGAAAAGATCGAGCGATATCAGCTGTAAATCAAGCCATTAATTCTCCCTTATTAGAATCCACTATAGATGGTGCCAAGGGAGTGCTTTTTGGAGTGTCCGGCGGGCGTGATTTAAAGATGAGTGAAATTAATGACATTGCTAAAGTAATCGCCGACAGCATTGATTCATCGGCCAAAATTATTTTCGGCGCTTATCATGACCGTAAATTAAAAAAGGGTCAGATTAAGGTTACACTTATAGCCACGAGTTTTAATGGTAGCGCATTGATGAGAAAGCCGGATTTAACATCAGTTACTAATTTATTTGGTGAAAAAGTGAGCGTTAGCGATAAATCAGAGCCGAAGTTGGCTTTTGCCAATAATATTAAGGAAGTTAAAGAAGTTAAGGAGAGCGTTGTTTCTGATAAAGACAAAGAAGATTCTAAGAAAAAATCTTCAGATATTTGGGACATTCCCGCTTTTTTACGCAAGAAAAAAAAATAAATATACTTATCCACAGTTTATACGATACCGCTTATATTTTTTTTCTAAAAAAGTTTTATTATTAAATTACAATGTTATTAAAAATTAAAAAAAGAAACGGAAATATTGTTGATTTTAATCAAGAGAAAATAACAGCTGCGATGGAAAAGGCGATGATGGCTGTTTTGGGTAGGGCTGATAAAAATCAATTGGTGGAAATGACCAATAACGCGGTAAGAAAGATTGAAGAGCGTTATGGCATTGATGGTTTGCCTGACGTGGAGGGAGTTCAAGATGTGGTTGAAAGGACATTAATGGAATTTCATTACTATGATGTAGTTAAGGCATACATTCTTTATCGCGAGAGGCACAGGGAATTACGCGAGGAAAGGCAAAAAGAAAATTTAAAAAAAATAGAGAATCGGGCGCTTTTTGTTATTAAAAGAAGCGGGCAAAAGCATATTTTTGACGACAGAAAACTTCATCGTTATTTTCAGCAGGCGATAGTCGGCTATGAAGGAGTCATAGACACGGGAGAGCTTATGGAGCATTGCGAAACAACTATTTATGACAATATTAGAACGGAAGAAATTGCAAAGTTGGCCGTAATGACTTCAAAATCATTTATTGAGAGAGACCCCAACTATTCCGTTATTACGGCAAGATTATTTTTGTCTTATCTCTATCGTGAAGTTTTTAACAGAAAGTTTGCTGTTGATAATTTAGAAAATTGTTATCGTTTTTCGTTTATTGAAAATATTAAAAAAGGCGTTGAAATCGGAAGATTATCTGCGGATATATTGAATTTTGACCTGGATTTATTGGTTAAGCACATTAATATTAGCCGAGATCAAATGCTTACTTATCGTGGTTTGCAAACTTTATATGACCGTTATTTTCTTTCAGACAAAAAGACCGAACAACGCATGGAAACTCCGCAGGCCTTTTGGATGAGGGTGGCTATGGGCTTGGCTATTCAAGAAAAGGAAGGGGAAAGGGAGCGGTGGGCGATTAAATTTTATAATACGTTGTCCACAATGCGTTTTATGAGTTCAACTCCAACGCTTTTTCACTCCGGATTGGTTACGCCCCAACTTAGTTCCTGTTATTTAACAACCGTAGAAGACGACTTGAAGCATATTTTTAAATGTATTGGCGACAATGCCCAATTATCTAAATGGTCTGGAGGGTTAGGCAATGATTGGAGCAATATCCGTTCTATCGGCGCTTTAATTAAAAGTACTGCCGTTGAAAGCCAGGGGGTGATTCCGTTTTTGAAAATTGCCAATGATACTACGGTGGCAATTAATCGTAGCGGTAAAAGGCGCGGAGCGACTTGCGCTTATTTAGAAACTTGGCATTTGGACATTGAGGATTTTCTTGATTTAAAACGCAATACCGGCGATGAAAGGAGAAGAACGCACGATATGAACACCGCTAATTGGGTTCCCGACTTATTTATGAAAAGAGTCATTAATGATGAAGAGTGGACGCTGTTTTCTCCGCATGACGTCCCCGAATTGCATCATATTTACGGGAAGAATTTTGAAATAAAATATAAAGAATGCGAAGAAAAAGCCGACAGGGGAGAAATAGTTTTATTTAAAAAAATAAGAGCTAGGGACTTGTGGAAAAAAATGCTGACCCGGCTTTTTGAGACCGGCCACCCTTGGATTACTTTCAAGGACGCTTGTAACATTCGTTCGCCGCAGGACCATGTCGGCGTTGTCCATAGTTCTAATTTATGCACGGAAATCACCCTTAATACTTCTAAAGAAGAAACGGCGGTTTGTAATTTGGGGTCGGTTAATCTTGTTCGCCATATCAATAGCGGCAAATTGGATGAAAATCTGATTAAAGAAACAATCGCGGTGGCTATGCGAATGTTGGATAATGTTATTGATATTAATTTTTATCCAACACCCGAAGCCCGCTATTCTAATTTCAAGCATCGTCCGGTTGGTTTGGGTATAATGGGTTTTCAAGACGCTCTTTACGCGCTTGATATTAATTTTGATTCAGAGGACGCTGTGAAATTTGCCGATGAAAGCATGGAAATGATTTCTTATTACGCGATTTTAGGGTCGGCTGAATTAGCAAGGGAGCGGGGAACTTACGCAACTTATAAGGGTTCTAAGTGGGAGCGCGGAATATTTCCGATAGATTCTTTGGATTTACTGGCAAAAGAACGCGATGTGCCTATTGATGTACCCAGAATAGAAAAAATGAATTGGATTCCGGTCAGAGAAGCGGTAAAAAATTATGGCATGAGAAATTCCAACTGCTTGGCTATTGCCCCTACCGCCACTATTTCTAATATTTGCGGTTGTTTTCCGTCTATTGAGCCCATTTACAAAAATCTTTATGTTAAGTCCAATATGAGCGGCGAGTTTACTGTTGATAATTTTTATCTTATAAACGACTTGAAAGCCATAGGTTTGTGGAATGCCACTATTCTTGAAAAAATAAAAGCCCAGGACGGAAGCATTAAAAATATTGCCGTTATCCCGCAAAGATTAAAAGATAAATATAAAGAGGCCTTTGATATTGATTCTGAATGGACGGTCAAACAGGCGGCTTATAGAGGAAAGTGGATTGACCAAAGCCAATCAATTAATATTTTTTCTTCCACCACGTCCGGAAAGCGGCTTGCCGATATTTATATTTATGCTTGGAATATGGGTCTGAAAACCACTTATTATTTAAGGACATTGGCGGCATCTGGCATTGAAAAAAGCACCGTAAAATTAGAAAAAAGCAAAGTAAGCCCTGAAATAATAGAAGAAACCCAACCCCCGCTAATCGCTTCTTTGACAATATCAAGGGAGAGGGTTAACATAGTTGGCGAAGTTTGTGAGGCGTGCCAGTAGCAAGCTCGCTTTTTATGCAGAAACAGATATTAAATAATTCCGAAGTTGATCCGAATAAAATTTTACCTATAAAATATAATTGGGCGAGAGCGCATTATATTACCGGCGTTGCCAATAATTGGACGCCGGAAGAAGTGCCAATGCAACAAGATGTTGAGTTGTGGAAAAAAATTGGAGGGTTGACTGACGATGAAAGGCATTTAATAATGCGAAACTTGGGATTTTTTTCTACCGCTGAAAGTTTAACGGCTAACAATATTGTTTTAGCTATTTATCGCCATATAACTAATCCAGAATGCCGTCAATATTTATTGCGCCAAGCTTATGAAGAAGCCATTCACACGGATGCCTTCATTTATTGTTGCGATTCTTTAGGATTAGATCCGGAAGAGGTTTATACGATGTACAACACTATTCCTAGCATAAAAGAGAAAGACGATTTTGTGATTGATATTACAAAATCTATTTTTGACCCTAATTTCAGCACTCAAGGCGTGGAAAATATTCAGCGCTTTGTTAACGATTTGATTGGTTATTATATTATTATGGAGGGAATCTTTTTTTATGCGGGCTTTGCGATGATGCTTTCTTTTTTAAGGCAAAATAGAATGATAGGAATAGGGGAGCAATTTCAATATATTTTGAGGGACGAATCGGTGCATTTGGCTTTTGGTTCGGATCTTACTAACGCTATTGTTGCTGAAAATCCGGAGATTTGGACAGAGGATTTTAAAAAATCAATAATTGAAAATGTTAAAAAAGGAGTTGATCTTGAATATGCTTATGCTAAAGATTGTATGCCTCGAGGGATTCTTGGTTTAAATGCCGAAGTTATTAAAGAATATTTGGAATATATTGCGGATAAGCGATTAGAAAGAATTAATTTGCCGAAAGTTTATAACAGCAAAAATCCATTTCCGTGGATGAGTGAAATTACTGACTTGAAGAAAGAGAAGAATTTTTTTGAGACCAGAGTTACTGAATATAAGGGAGGGGG
>CAYIII010000014.1:10150-12127 GCA_964363475.1 uncultured Candidatus Saccharibacteria bacterium | reverse complement strand
TTATCGCCTTATTTATTATTCTGCAAAAACTCGGCATCGTGAATTTAATAACCACGTCAGACGTCAGCTACAGCACAATATTTGCCATCGGTCTTATTGCTTCCGTTTCTACATGCATGGCAGTAGTTGGCGGATTAACGCTTTCCATGTCCGCGAATTTCGCCAAAGAGGGCGACAAAGTACGACCGCAAGTTTTATTTCATGCCGGTCGGCTGATATCGTTTTTCGTTCTTGGCGGTATGATTGGCGCGCTTGGATCGGCGCTCCAGCTAGGCGCAACCAGCACATTCGTTCTTAATTTTATAGTCGCAATAGTTCTTCTTATTCTTGGCATTAATCTTCTTGATGCGTTTCCTTGGGCAAAAAAACTTCAGCCAACTATCCCAAGCTTTATTAGTAAACATATTCATGGTCTTAAGAATATGAATCATACCCTTACGCCTCTTTTGCTGGGCGTTGCGACATTCTTCTTGCCATGTGGCTTTACTCAATCTATGCAAATTTATACTCTGACTACCGGCAATTTTTGGACCGGAGCATTAACTATGTCCGCGTTCGCTCTCGGCACACTTCCAGTACTTTCGCTCTTGAGCTTCGGCTCGCTTGGCATCCACAAGAAAGCGCAATCAAAAATATTCTTTAAAACAGCCGGCCTTGTTGTGATATTCTTCGGAATTTTTAATTTAATTAATGCCTTCGTCGCCGCCGGCATTATTCCCCCCATTTTTAATTTATGAAAATAACCTCCGTATCCATTATATTAACCGCAATCTTAATCGGGGGAACGATTATTTTTGTTGTTGGCCGTAAAAATTTGGACAATACTGCCCCCCAACAAGCCGTAAATAATGTAAGTTTGCTGGACGGCAAACAAATTATTGAAATTAGCGCCAAAGGCGGATATTCTCCCAAAGTAACAACCGCTCAAGCCGACATGCCAACGGTCCTTAAAATTGATACGCTTGGCACATTTGACTGCTCATCAGCGCTAGCCATTCCGAGCATCGGATATAGAACAAATTTACCGCCATCAGGAAGCACGGAAATTGAGATTCCCGCGCAAAAATCAGGGTCAACTTTACGAGGTCTTTGCGGAATGGGGATGTATAACTTCCAAATCCGTTTTAATTAAAAAATGAAAAAGAGTCTGCCATTTATTATTTTAAGTTCAGGGGGATTTATTGATTCTCTGTACTTAACTTTTAAGTATTATTTGCCTGATACCGCCTGCATAATTGGCTCCGGCTGTCATGAGGTTATGGCCAGCGCCTACGCAACAATCGGCGAAATGCCATTGGCGGGATTCGGATTGCTCTACTATGGAACAATTTTATTTTTATCTTTATTATATTTTCAAAAAAAACTGGCGATAATTATTAAAATAATTTTTGCCCTGTCTCTTGTCGGCACTCTAATATCCGCTTATCTCGTTTATCTGCAAATTTTTGTGATTAAAGCCATTTGCGCTTATTGCTTTATTTCGGCAATTCTTTCTTTGAGTATTTTTCTCGTGTCTATTTTTATGATATTCTCTAGTAGAAATGTTAAGAATGAAAATATCAGAGCAGGTTGATATATTTCTGATAAAATTTGCCAAGACGCTTGCGTTGCCATTGTCTAGATTTTCTCTTTTTGTGGTCTTTTTTTGGTTCGGCTTTCTTAAAATAGTAGGCGAAAGTCCGGCTAATTTGCTAGTAAACAATCTCCTGCAGGAAACTCTGCCTTTTGTTTCTTTTGAGCAATTTATTTTATTTTTTGGCTTATACGAAATGGCTATTGGAGTTATTTTTCTTTGGCCTAAAGGAAACAGGGTAGCAATTGCCCTGTTATTTCCTCATATGATTACCACTTTTCTGCCCCTGTTATTACTGCCGTCAATAACTTGGAGCAGGTTTTTTGTGCCGACATTAGAAGGGCAGTATATTATTAAAAATTTGGTTATTATTTCTTTGGCAATTTTCATCGCCTCATTTACTA
>CAYIII010000014.1:0-10050 GCA_964363475.1 uncultured Candidatus Saccharibacteria bacterium | reverse complement strand
GCAAATTTCGTGGTAGGATTCTTCATCTTTTATGAAAAGGCCTCCTGTTGTAGTAGTTGTGGGACACGTTGACCATGGCAAAACCAGCCTGCTGGATTATATTAGAAAAACTAATGTTGCTTCAAAGGAAGCGGGCGGCATTACTCAATCCGTAGGCGCCTATGAAATTTCTCATAATAATGAGCGCATAACTTTTATTGACACTCCCGGCCACCAAGTATTTACAAAAATGCGCGCAAGAGGCGTTAAGATGGCGGATATCGCTATTTTAGCGGTGGCAGCCGATGATAGCGTGCAAGAGCAAACCAAAGAGGCCTATAAAGTTTTACTAGAAACCAAAACTCCTTTTGTGGTGGCCATCACTAAAATTGATAAGAATAACGCCGATATCAATAAGACCAAAAACGATTTAATGCAATTGGGAATATTGCTGGAAGGATATGGAGGAAATATCAGCTGGCAGGAAATCTCTTCAAAGACCGGCGAGGGAATTGATAAATTATTGGACTTGATTTTACTTACCGCCGAACTGGAAAACCTGCAATACGACCCCGAAAATTCGGGCAGAGGATATGTATTGGAGTCCAAACTAGACAGCAAAAAAGGCATCTTAACCACGCTAATAATCATGGACGGAAAAATTAGAGTGGGAGACCAAGCAATGGCAGGGAACATATCGGGCAAAATCCGTTCTTTGGATAACTTTTTAGGAAAACCCATCAAAGAAGCCGAGCCCTCCAGTCCAATTCTATTGATTGGATTTAAAGAAATTGTTCCTGTGGGCAGTGAATTAAAAATTGGTTCTGTCACGCAAGAACCCAATCAAAAACCCGAAAAAGTTCCAATGTCTCCCGTTAAATCAAAAGACGGCGAAATAGTAATTAATTTAATACTAAAAGCCGATAGCGCCGGCTCTTTGGAAGCGCTGACGGAAGTAATGAATAATTTGCCTTTAGCGCCTAGCCACAGAATTAACATTCTAAATGCCGGCATCGGCGAAATAACAGAAGGGGATATTAAATTTAATCCCGAAGTCATTATTGGCTTTCGTGTCAGCACCAATAAAGCGGTTGATAATTTGGCTAATATCCATAGTATAAAAATTATTTCTTCAGAAATAATTTACGAATTGATAAAAAATTTAGAGGACTGGATAAAAGTTTTTGATAAAAAAATTATATCCGGTGATTTTGAAGTTTTGGCCGTTTTCGGTAAAAAGGGGCCAAAAAAACAAATTATTGGCGGCAAGGTAATAGCTGGAGAAATTAATAATAATGCCTCCTGCGATATTCAAAGACAAGGAAAAAGTTTGGGATTGGGCAGGATTATTAATTTGCAGAAAAACAAGCAAGACACCAATAGGGTGGAAATGGGAAGCGAATGCGGTTTATTATTAAGTTCAGAAGTGGAAATCAAAGTTGGCGACCATTTTATATTTAATTAATTCCCATGAGAGCATTCCGCAAGGAAAAAATTGGCAGTTTAATTTTGGAAGAATTGAATAATATCTTGATAAGAGAAATAGAATTTAAAGACGCGTTGGTAACGCTGACTGATGTTGATGTTTCTTCGGATTTGGAAATTGCCAAGGTTGGATTTAGTGTTATCCCTTCTGAAAAATCTGATTATGTATTAAAAATCTTAAATAAGTTTAAGGGACGTTTGCAATTTTGGCTTTTAAAAAAAATAAATATCAGGCCGATGCCAAAATTGATGTTTAAGATTAACTATGGTATAGAAAATGCGGCGGAAGTTGAAAAACTATTGCTTGAGGAAGATAATAAGTCTAAGATTTAGGCCGTGTAGCCAAGTCCTGCCGGCAGGCAGGGGATGGAAAAAGGGTTATAAAAGAGAGATACTGAAAATAAAATATAAAGTTTAGGCCTGGTAGCCAAGTGGTAAGGCGGCGGTCTGCAAAACCGCCACACGAGAGTTCGATTCTCTCCCAGGCCTCCACAGCTCTTTGAATAATAAATTTGCCGCCGTGGCGAAATGGCATACGCACAGCACTTAAGATGCTGCGGGGAAACCCATGTCGGTTCGAGTCCGACCGGCGGCACTTACTGATTTTCTATTCATTTTATGTTACTCTTTTTTCATTCTTCACTTTGACAATAATGAGGTAGCAAAAAATGAAGCCGGTTGTCTTGGCTGTTGTGGCGCTGATTTTCTATAGTTTTAATTCCGTTATTATAGAAACAAAACTTTCCAAATTACCGCCGATAGCAAACATGCTGGCTCTACATCTGATTATATTTTTCTTTTGCTTGCCGGTTTTGTTTTATACATTGAAAGAATATCCGTCATCCGTTCCTTGGCCCAAACTTAATCAATGGCTCTTTTTGTTTCTTTTTAGCGCTTTTGCTGTTTGCGCGGGAATGTCTGCCTTTGGAGCGTATCATAACGGCGGATCCTTAATAATGATTACAACAATTAGCGCCTTAACACCTCTAACGGCCTCCTTCATTAAGTATGCTCTTGGCCACGGACACCCATCCTTGACCCAAATAATAGGAGGATTATTGGCTATTTTGGCAGTGGTTTTAGTGGTAAAGGGGGGTAATTGACTTTTTGCCCCGATTCACCTATACTAAGACAGTCAGATTAGTACTCCCAAAAGGGGTATTTTTTATGAGCAAACTCTACCAAAAAATTAATAAAAGCTTAATAAGCGGTTTTATGGTAATTGGCCTGTTGTGGAACTCTTCTACCCTGCCTTTTTTGAATGAAATTGAGAAGGAAATAAACAAGTTGATTGTGCCCATTGCAAAAATGGAGGTTATTGCCACGGCTTACTCATCCACTCCCGAACAAACCGACAGTACCCCTTTTACCACAGCTTCCAACAAGGAAGTCTATGACGGCTTGATAGCGGCTAATTTTTTGGACTTTGGCACAAAAATTAGAATTCCGGAAATTTTTGGCGACAAAATTTTTACGGTAGATGACAGAATGCATCGCCGTTTTAATAAATCCAAACGCATAGATGTTTGGTTTCCCACTTTACTTGCGGCTAAAAAATTTGGAGTTAAAAATCTACAAATAGAAGTTTTAAACTAAAATCAAAACTCACTGCTTAAACAGTGAGTCATAGTTGCTTTAATAATCTGCCGGCAACCTGCTTTCCGTCATTTATGGCGCTTGTAATATCGCCGTATTTAAATTTTAAAGTTGAGAGACCGGGGATAATTTTAGCGGGAGCGATAAAAATAATTTTTCTTGTATTGCCCCCTCTTTTAAAATGAGAAGCGAGATTGGCCAACGGAACGGGTAAATCCTGATGAACATGCAAAGCTAAATCCCCATGTTTCATTAACAAATTTTCTAAATATATTAATACCCATTTTGACCATTCAACATAAAATCCTCTGCGCATTCTTTTTTGAAAATCCATATTCTCCGGCAATATCAACGGAGGCAACCAAATATAACTATTAGAAAATAGAAAAATAGCGTCACAACCTTTTCTCAAGGCAGTTTCCACGCAACAATTCAATCCATCAGAATAGAGACCTTGACCAATATGAACCGGAGGGAATGATCCCATCATAGAGGCCGAAGCGCAAATTGCTCTTTTGAAATGTTCGTATCTATTCTTAGTTAAGTTTTTATTAGAAAAAAATTCTGATCGATTATTCTGCCTTTCATTAATGGTTACGACATCCAGTTCAATAGGCGAGTGAGCTATCTTATCTATATCGAGCGTATTAATAAGTTTATAAATTCCTTGATTGCTAAAAAGGGCGTTGTTTTTTTGTAAATAATTTACGGCAAACGCAAAAAGATTGACTATGGTTTGCGGTCCGCCTTTTTCAATGTAGTTTTTCCAAATGGCCTCTAATTCTGCGGGGTTTCTTGACTCAGCTAATTTGGCTGCGGTCAAAGCGCCTACCGATACTCCCTGCATATAATCGGGAGAATAATGTTCCCATAACACAGAACTGGCGCCCACAGCGAAAGCGCCGCGAAAACCGCCACCATCCTCAATCCAGCCAATCTTACCCAGATCAGCAATCACTCAAACCTCCTTCCTTTTTATATGTTAAGGTGCCAACTGAACTTTCGGCTTTTTTAAGACCTCAAAGTCATTTAACAATAAAAAAGCCATAAATATCAAGAAGCTGGCGACTCTAATTCCCGGTCCCCAGATAATCATTAAATAATTAAACGTTCCGTGGATTAATATCGCCCAGAATAATCCTGCGATTAAAAGATTTCTTAAATTTCCACTATAAATGCCTTTAGCCCAGAAGTAACCGACAAAACCGGACGCCAAACTGTGTAATAAATTAGCTCCTATAAATCGCAAAGTTAATAATTCAAAACTATTGGGGGCTTTTAAGGCAGTGGCGATATTTTCTACGGTGGCAAATCCCAAAGCGGCAATAATCATATAAATCATTGCGTCTATCGGCTCGTCAAAATCTTTTCTTCTGCTTATCCAAATATAAACAATGGCAAATTTCATTATCTCCTCTATGCCGGCTAAAGTTGTTAATGTAATAAAACTAAACTCATCTAAACTGAACATATCCAATAAATTTTTTGCGAACAGCTGAAGAGGAAATACATAAAAAGTTATCATTCCGCCCCACAAAAAAGTGGATAAAATCAGCCCTTTTGGTTCAGGATGGCGAGAATCTTCTTGTAAAAAAAACAAAAGCCAAACAAAACTTGGTATAAAACCAAAAAACAAAAGGATTAGCGTTGACGACGACATATCAACTTGATTCTACCATTAAAAGCTTTTTGTCTTTGAGCGGCAGTTGTTGATAAATTTCTTCGGTAATAAAGGGCATAAACGGATGAAGCAGTTTTAGCGATTCTAAAAGAACATAGAATAAAGCCCCATTGTCCTCTTTTTTGGGACTATTTTTAACTTCTTCTAAATAAACATCGCAATATTTATGCCAAAAGAAATCGTAAATTTCGTGAAGAGCCTGTCCAAATTCATAATTTTCTAAATATTTTTCCACTGATTTTTTAGTTTCTTCTAATTGTGTGATTATTAACCGCCCATCCTTCGCCTCCAACTCTGCCGGAACCGCAGAGGAATCGCCGATTTGTTTTAAAACAAATCGGCTCGCGTTCCAAATTTTATTAGCAAATTTTTTGCCGGCAATCACCGAGGTTTCATCCCAGCGAATATCCTGCGTTCCCATTGATTGCCAAATAACGCCGAATCTCGTGGCGTCAGCCCCGTATCTTTCTATCAGCAATAACGGGTCAATACCCGTGCCAAGCGATTTTGACATTCTCTTTCCTTCTTTTGTAAGAATCGTGCCGTGAATTAAAACTGTTTTAAAGGGGGCCTTCCCCATAAATTCTTTTCCCGAAAATATCATTCTTGCTATCCATAAATTAAGTATTTCTCTGGCAGAAGTAACAAAATCGGTAGGATAAAATTGCTGTAAATCAGAGGGCTTGCCCTGCTTGTCCGCCGTAGCCTTGGCGAAGGCGGAAGCCGCGCCGAAGGGCCATCCCAAAGTCGCAAAAGGCCAAAGAGCGGAAGAAAACCAAGTGTCCAAAACATCTTCCGACTGGATAAATTTAGCGTCACAATGTTCACATTTGGGTTCAGTAATGGAAATCTTAATTTCTATACATTTATTCACTTCATCTTCTTTACCAGAAATAGGAACGCATTTGTTTTCATGAAACCAAACCGGCAGTTGATGACCCCACCACAATTGTCTTGAAATACACCAGTCCCTAATATGCTCAAGCCAGTCAAGATAATTTTTTTCAAAATTTTTGGGCAAAATCTCAACCTCTCCCGACCCGACAGCTTCTTTGGCCAATTGCGCCAGACCTTCCATTTTAATAAACCATTGCCAAGAGGGAAGTGGCTCAATAATAGAATTGCATCTGGAACATATTGAAGTGTTATGGCGATAGGGTTCTTCTTTTAATAACAATCCCGTCGCCCTAAGGTCGCCGACCACTTTTTCTCGCGCTTCTTTAACTTTCATACCGGCATATTTGCCGGCTCTTTCATTCATACGCCCCTTGTCATCAATTACCTGCGCCATTGGCAAGTCATGTCTTTTAGAAATCTCAAAATCAGTAATATCATGAGCGGGAGTAACCTTAATGACTCCCGTGCCAAATTCGGGGTCAACGGCTTCATCAGCGACAACTTTTACTTTAATTTTAATTTTCTTCGATTCATCTAAAGACCCGTTGACATCCAGGGACTCTATTTCTATTTCTTGCCCCACATATTTTTTATATCTTTCATCTTTTGGATTAACGGCTAAAGCGGTATCGCCAAACTTGGTTTCCGGACGAACGGTAGCCAAAATAAAAGGACCGTACTGGATATAATATAGTTTCGCGTCTTCTTCTATGTATTCAACTTCTAAATCAGAAATACCCGTCTGACATCGCACGCACCAATTGATTGTTTTTAAGTCCCTATAAATAAGTCCTTTATTGTAGTAATGAATAAATGCCTCCGCTACTGCCTTCACATAATCCTTATCCAAAGTGAAACGAATGCGAGACCAATCGGGAGAAACGCCCAGTTTTTTTAGCTGGTCCAATATGGTGTGGCCGTATTTTTCTTTCCATTCCCACACTTTTTCTAAAAATTTTTCCCTGCCCAATTCATGACGATTTAATCCCTGTTTTCTTAATTCTTTTTCCACCACATTTTGCGTGGCAATGCCGGCGTGGTCAATTCCGGGCAACCAAAGAGTTTTATAACCCCGCATTCTCTTTCTTCTGATTAAAATATCGGTCATGGTGTTTTCTAAAGCATGCCCCATATGTAAAGAGCCGGTTATATTAGGAGGCGCCATCATAACGCAATATGTTTTGTCTTCAATGCCTTTTAAATTATCGGGATTAAAATATCCGGACTCTTCCCAGATTTTATATATTTTTTCTTCAGTATTTTTTGGCTCGTAGGGCTTATTAAATTCTGTCATTGATACCGAAATTTTATAGTTTTTTCTTTATTTTGCATAGTCCGCCATATAATAATATGTTATTATGAGGCCAGTACAGTTTTAAAAGAATGACGGCAGTCTTTCGACTAACGTCATCTCTTAGCATGAGGACAAGCCAGTCCAACTGATAGGAAAGCAGGCCCTAATCCTTCTCTCCTACATTGACTGAAACTCACCGCATGCCCCCGAGCACGAAAGTGCTCGGGGTTTTTATATTGATAAATTTCCGTTTGCCTCCAATAAATATTTTTTATCCTGTAAATAATTAAAATAAGCCGCAACCGCAATCATAACCGCATTGTCAGTATTGTATTTAAAAGGGGGAACATGAAAATCAATCCTTAATTCTTGGCCTTTAGTTTTCAGTTGCCCTTGCAAGGATTTATTTGCCGCAACACCGCCACAAAGTAAAATTGATTTAGCCCCAAACTCTTCCACCGCCTTTACGGTTTTATGAACCAAAACATCTATTGCGGCTTGCTGAAAACTAGCGCAAACATTACCTTTATTTATTTTCTTGTGGTCTCTCAAGTAATACAAAGCTGATGTTTTCAAACCAGAAAAACTAAATTCATAATTTTTTTCATACATCATTGGACGAGGAAAGGAAATTGGATTTTTGGTTTTTAATTTCGAATTTTTAAATTTGATGGCAAGTTTTTCTATCTCCGGGCCCCCCGGATAGGAAAGGCCGAGCATTCTAGCAACTTTATCAAAGACCTCGCCAACTGCATCGTCTCTGGTTTCCCCTAAGATTTCCCATTTAGTAATTGATTTCATCAATAAAAGAATTGTATGGCCACCGCTTACTATTAAAATGATGGCTGGAAACCTTGGAATTTGGGATTTGGGATTTGGGATTTTTACAACTGGCGTTAACCAGTTGGAATATATATGTCCCTCTAAATGATTTACTCCAACTACCGGAACTTTAATTTTTTCTCCTAATTCTTTAGCAAAGTTGATTCCCGCCCATAGCGCTGGTTCTAATCCGGGCCCCACCGTAACAGCAATTAGATCTACGTTTTTAGAAATTGGGATTTGAGATTTGAGATTTGTAAAAATCTTCCTGTAAATTACAGGAAGATTTTTGATGTGTTCTCTTTTTGCCAGATTAGGCACCACACCTCCAAATGGGCGGTGAATTTCTATTTGAGAAGAAACAACTTCTGCCAGAACCTTAAAAGAGGGCTTGCGAAATCCACCCCCACATTCAACAATGGCTATTCCCGTATCATCACAACTCGTTTCTATTGCTAGTATTTTCAGGTTTTTAGAACGCATTGACATTTTTCAGCTTATATTACATAATTTAAGCTAGTTCGTAAAGTGGTTTTAATTCCCTGAAAAGGAGTTAAATATGTTGACTCTGTGGACAAGCATCGCCGCTATGATATTAGCGGCTGTTTCTGTAACTTTTTATATTTGGATTGTTTCAAGAATTGAAAAAAGATTGAGTAACATGATAGCAATACTGGATAAACGCGCAGAGGAAAACAAGCAACAAGAGGGAAAATAGGCCTCGACTTTGTCGAGGCCTATTTAATTTAATTATTACTCTTGATTTCTCTGTCCTTCCATCCACGCACCAGAGCAAAGCTCGGTGCGGGACTCCGCCCCGTACTTAAATAGTACGGGGCTTCGCATCTTTTAAAGTTTAACTATTGCTCTTAATCTCCCTATCTTTCCACATCTTGGGTAACATGTCCTCTGGCTGCCATTCTTTTTTTAATTTTTTTAAATCCAAAGTTGATTGATATTTACTGTCGTCTTTTTGGTGATAATCTCCTAAATTATTTTTTTGTTCTAACGGCTCTACTTCAAAAAAAGCAATTTGGGCAATGCGACGATTAACAACTAGGGGAATATGATAATGACGACTATTGTTGGTAATTTCCATTGTCCAACGATTAATATAACCGACATCGCCCCAGCCAGCACAACGACACACGGTCAAAAAATTTCTTCCCCAAGAGGAACGCGCCTTCATCATAGTGGTCACAATATTTTGCCCGCCTATAAATTCTTCCGTATGTCCTAAAATAGTTTCTCCCGGCGCCATCCAAATTACTAAATCATTAGGACGAATTCCAGTCATTAATTGAGTGTGATTCCCATGCAGAGTCATCCATTCTTTAATGGGTCTGGCAATTTGATGTTTTCTTCCCCAAACTCTGTAAACATCTTCTTTGCTATAAGGATTATAAATTGTATAACTCTCTTTCGGATGCAGTTCCTTATAATAATACTTCCCCAAAGTAACGTCATAACTGCAATTCCCCAAATTCTTTTCGTTGAAGGGAGTAATGATTATGTTTTCTTTTTTAATATGTCTTTTAATGGCAGTACTGGATAGGAGCATAAAATTAAAATAGGCAATTAATAACTGCAAATCAAGATTGTCATGTTATAATTTTTGTTGTACACTACTCAAAATTGATTGGCTCCTATCGTCTAGTCCGGTCTAGGACGCGGCCCTTTCACGGCTGAAACTCGGGTTCAAATCCCGATGGGAGCACAAAATAAAAACTCTTATTTTGTGCGACCTGGATTTGAACGGGAAGGGGTCGGGAAACGGTAGTTTCCCGTGGAGGAAGGCAGGTTGCGAAAGCAACCGTTGGAAAACCGAGGGTTTCCAAGCCGTTCATATTCCCATGGGAGCACCATTTTTTGTTTGTGCTATAATCATCCTATGACACAATTTTTAACCTTATACGCAGATTGGGCTTATCTGCTTTTAAGATTGGCGTTTGCCCTAGTTTTCATCGTTCACGGTTGGCCGAAGTTAAAAGGACTAAAAGAAAATGCCAAAAATTTTGAGGCAATGGGGTTTAAGCCCGGAAATCTTTGGGGAACTATCGTAGCATTAACGGAAACCCTTGGGGGTTTAGCGATATTTTTTGGTTTTTACACGCAACTAGCCGCATTGTTAATAGCTATTAATATGCTGGTGGCAATGCTATGGAAAATGAAAAATAAGCATGGATTTGCCGGTGGCTATGAGCTTGATTTAGTTCTGTTTACCATTGCTTTAGTATTTGCGACCGTTGGCGCGGGACTTTATTCTTTGGATTACAACTGGCTTATAGTTTATTAG
>CAYIII010000013.1:0-13144 GCA_964363475.1 uncultured Candidatus Saccharibacteria bacterium | reverse complement strand
ATTTGTCCTGCGCCAGCGATCGCGCTGCCCATAGGAGAATCAGATGCTAATGTAACCGCTAATCCTGAAGCCGGAACAACTACGCCCGGGCCACCAGTCATACTTCCCGAACCACTAAATTTCGCACGAGATATTGGACCGAAGTATCCCACCGCTGGGGAAACTCCATTCTCTGCTTGCCATTTAGCTACAGCGGCTTTAGTTAAAGAGCCGAAATAGCCGGTCACAGTACTCATTCCTAAGCTTTTCTGTAAGCATGTCACGTCATCGCCTCTTACACCCACAGTGAGGTTGCGAGTGAAGCTGCAAGAACCCGAAGACATCATAGCGCCGCCAGAAGAACTAGCTTGAAGAGCTGTTAATTGAGCCTGCAAAGCAGCAATTTGTTGCAATAAACTTTCAATACTAACAGACTGCGCAAAGGCCGTAGGAACTAACATTGTAGCACCAGAAAGCCAGACAACAGTTGTAGCTGAAAGTAAAATTGAAGAAACTTTCTTAATTGATTTTTGCATTAATTTATTTTAATTTTTATCGACTTTCGTTTTTAAAAGATTATGCCCCGGACTACCGACCACTAATCAAGAGATAATCCCTGATAACAAAAACCCCGAATATGGTGGTTCGAGGCTGAAAAAAGCGCACTTTTCCTAAAGAAAAAGGGGTTCAGCCTCACACCGAACCACTATCGTCTTAATTGAAATGTAGCAAATACGGCAAGTAAAGTCAACTAATCCTTTATATTCACTTGCAATCTATTATAACGAAATGGTTGTCTACTTTATTACATAACTAGTACCGGAGCCATTACCAACCCTTGCTATTAGCTCCTGATTAACAAGTTTTTGTAAATCATAGCGGATGGTTCTTTCGCTTACCTCTGGAAAAGCAGGCATTAAATCCTTCATTTGGCAACCCTCCCCAGAAAACTGCCTGATTTTCTCCAAAATTGATGACTGTCTAATTACAGCGTTTAAACTGTCGTCTGGCTCATCCTCAACTGCGTCATTACCTGAGAACAGCTCTTTTGGACTCGGCAATCCGGCAAAACTACTCTGTTGCCGGATTGCCGAGTCCAGATTATTCAGCTCGGAAACAAGAATATCAGCATCAATGGGCTCTATTTCATAAATCATTTTACCAAACTTAATAAATTCGGAAAGTAACTTAATTACTTTAAGCGACTGTTTAAGATTTTCTAAATTCAAATTTTCAAAAAGCTGTAATGACCAAAAATTAATTTTAGCCCCTAATTCTTCATTGCGAATTACAATCGCTACTCTCATCAAACTGTAAACCAATTCTTTTGTATTGGAATATTTCATTTATTGACTTTCATATTAGAAAGCAAGAATAATAATGTCAACCCCAATGGCCAAATTTTTTATATATATCGCCCTCATCTCTCCTCTTATAATAACTAGAGGTCTATTTTTTCCTTTTATTACCGGAAAGGTTTTGCTTTTTAGAACAGCGACAGAGCTAGCATTATTATTCTTTCTTTTGGAATTATTTTTTTTAAGTAAAAAATATAACTGGAAAAACGTATTATCGCAACCGTTATTTTTATCGGTATCAGTATTCATTGCCTTGTTTGTTATTACGTCTTTTACAGCGTTCAATCCGACAATTGCTTTTTGGTCTAATTTTGAAAGAGCGGAAGGGGCATGGCAAATGATTCATTATTTTGTTTTTTTTGCATTGACGACAATAATATTCAAATCAAAAAGCGATTGGAAAAAACTTCTTGCGTGGCAAGTTGCAGTAAGCTCCGCCATAGCGCTCTACGGCCTAGCCCAAACATTGAAAATAGGGGGTCAGTTTATCGTATCACCTGGACCAATTTCCGGAACTTTGGGCAATTCTTCTTATCTTTCTATTTTTATGGTCTTCGGATTATTTTTTATAATATGGCTTTTATTTGAAGAAAAAAATAGGTATATAAAAATGTTTTTGTATTTATCGGGGTTATTGCATATTTTTATGCTTTTTCAGACGGAAACCAGGGCAACATTTTTAGCGATTGCCATTGGAATCATATCCGCCGCGTTGCTTGCAATGTGGCGACTACACAAACGCCATAAGCATAAATTCTCGCAAAAAATTTTGGCGCTATGCTACGCGGGAGTTTTTATAACAGTCCTTTTAATTGCTCTAGTGACTGTTACTTTTATTTCAAATATCAGGGGGGGTGATGCTTACAACGCTCTCTTGCCTCGTTTTTGGACATGGGGCTCCGCATTGTCCGGATTTTTAGAAAAACCGATATTGGGATGGGGAGCGGAAAATTTCCCGTACGTTTTTGATAAATATTACAACGCTAATCATTACGGAATAGAATCATGGTTTGACCGCACTCATAATATATTTCTAGAATATCTGATTAGCGGGGGATTGGCTTTGCTCTCGGCGTATTTATCAATTTTCTATTTTTTGTTTAAAGGGTTAATACGCCTGCAAAAAGATGACGACTGGTTTTGGCCAATTTTTATCAGCATGCCGATTATTTATTTGATAAACGGTCTGACATTATTTGAAGTATTGCCGATATATCTAAATTTATTTTTATTTCTGGCTTTTTTTATTAATTACAAACTGGAATTTCAAACATAAATAAATGCTTAAAAATATCATTCTAAAATGGTTCGTGGTATATTGCCTAATCATTCTAACTGCCCTTTCAATGTACTATACGATTTATCTCCCTCTGCAAAAAAACATGCTTATAATGAACGTACTGGAAGTTAATGGAAAAACGCCCAAGCAGGTTTTTAATAATTTTGAAACGGCTTTAAAATTTTATTCCCCCGTAGGCCAGTCCGAATTAGACCAGCAATTATTTGCTTTCTCTAAGGACTTTCTTGATTGGTTAAAAACGGAAGACATAGATGAATTGGAACAAAAAAGAAATATTGAAATTATATCTGAATTGGCTTTAAAATGGTTTGACAGGGACCGACCGCAATTTGCCGGAGTAAAAAATGCTTATATTTTTTCAGAAATGCTTATTGAAGCGTCTAAAATTACAAACAATAAAGAATTACTGGAAAGGGCGGAAAAAATACTTGATGAAGAAATTGCGTCATCACCCACTCGCATTGAATTATTATTAAAACGATTATCAATAGCGGAAATTAAAAAAGACGACGTTCTGATTAAAAAAATTAAAACCCGAATTTTGAAATTAAGACCGGACTTATTAATCTAATAAAATCCCAAGCACCAAGTTCCAATAAAATCTCAAATCCCAATGACCAATGACCAATAAAATCTTAAAATCACAAATCCCAATATAGATATTGGGACTTGGTGTTTGGGGCTTTGTTGTGATTTGGGATTTGGTACTTGGGATTTAGAGCTTTTCATATGTACCAATAAGAACTGCCTAAAATTATAATTATTAAAGTAATAAAAAGGCCCAAATTTTTCAGGGACAATCTCTTATAACCAAAAACATCAACTATAAATAATAAGCATAGTATTAATAAGTTGGCCGAGCTTAAAAAACCTATCGGCAACCAGGCGACAATCCATAACAATTCGCCGATTAGAAGAGCCGTTATCCCCGATAAAACTTCCGGCAATAATAAATCTTTAAAAATTAAAAATATCAAAATAACCGCTGCCAGCCACTTCAGCCAAAACCAGTCCGATTTGTCTAAAATAAAAAAATTTAGAAAAAGCAAATAACTTACCGCAAAGCTCACAAAATAATGCCAATAATATCTGTGAGTTAAAATTAAATTTTTTAAACCCAATAAAATGCCGAAAGACAAAGTCAACAGCCACCAAGAAATGTCAGTTATCCAACTGCCCGTTCCTCCAATCCATAAGGATAAAAATAGTAAAACAAAAAATAAAGACGAATGGGAAGAAAAATTAAAAAGGGGCCTGCTATACAGGAAAAGGGAGACCGCCGCAAAAACACCGCCCCATACTAAACCGGCATTTGTGTTATAAAAATACAAGAATAAGCCGAAAACGAACGACTTAAACGTTAATATAAATATCTGATTCTTTAAAGCCAACTTTAACTTTGTCGCCATCTTTAATCTGACCGCCTATAATTTTTTCGGCCAATTTATCTAAAATTGTTTTTTGAATCAACCTTTTAATAGGTCGGGCGCCATATTCAGGGTCAAATCCATTTTCTACGATATATTTCTTAACCGATGAATCTAAGACCAATTTCACATTCTTCTCCACTAATTTTTTTTCTACTTTTTCCAATTGGATAGTGACGATTTTCTCAATATCCGCCTTGCGCAGTGAATTAAAAATAAGGGTCTCATCAATACGATTCAAAAATTCCGGTTTGAATTTTTCTTTTAAGGCATGGCGAACTCTGTCTTTAAAAGCGGTCTCCTGACTACTTGTTTCTTTTGAAGAAACGGAGCCAAAGCCCAAATAAGACATTTCTCTAAGATAATGACTGCCGACATTGGAAGTCATAATAATAATGCAATTTTTGAAATTGACGGTCTTCCCCTTGCCGTCGGTTAAGCGCCCCGCGTCCAATATCTGCAATAAAATATTAAAAACCTCCGGATGCGCTTTCTCTATTTCGTCAAACAGTATCAAGCTGTAAGGACGATGGCGAACTATTTCCGTTAATTGCCCACCTTCTTCAAAACCGACATAACCCGGAGGCGAACCGATTAAACGGGATACCGCGTGGCGCTCTATATATTCCGACATATCTATTCTGATAAGGGCCTTATCGTCATTAAACATAAATTCCGCCAAGGCCTTGGCCAATTCCGTTTTGCCGACACCCGTAGGACCTAAAAACATGAACGACCCCAACGGCTTATTTTCATCGGACAAACCGGCCCTTGACCTGTGTAAAGCGTTAGAAATTGCCCCAATGGCTTCTTCTTGCCCTACAACTCTTTGAGATAAAACTTCTTTGATGCGATTTAATTTACTGGTCTCCGATTCCAACATTCTTTGTAAGGGGATGCCCGTCCAGCGCGCCACCACCGCGGCGATATCTTCTTCGTCCACCGCTTGTTTCAAAAATTGGTCTTTTCTGGAAAAATGTTTTTTTTCAAAAACCTGATACTCTTTTTCCGCCGCGGGCAATTCGCCGTAAAGAACCTGCGCCACTTTTTCCAGATTCCCCTCTCTTTCCGCCAGTTCCGCCTGACGGCGCAAATCCTCTATTCTTTTTCTAAGATTATTAAAATCGTCAAATGTTATTTTTTCCGCGTGCCAACTAGCGGACAGCTCATCATTCTGACTTTTTATTTTTTTTAATTGATTTTCAATAACCCTTAACCTCTCTTTATTATTTTTTCTATTTTCCTTAAGGAGAGCCGATTTCTCAATTTCTAATCGGGTTATTTCTTTGCGCAATTGGTCAATGTTGCCCGGCAAGCTTTCGGTTTCCAATCTTCTTTTTGCCGCCGCCTCATCAATCAAGTCCACGGCTTTGTCCGGCAAAAAACGGTCGCTTATATAACGAGCGGATAAATTAACAGCCGCCACCAGCGCCTCATCATTAATTCTTAAACCGTGATGAATCTCATATTTTTCTTTTAATCCCCTCAAAATTGCTATCGCATCTTCTATTGAGGGTTCCTCCACCACAATCGGCTGAAAACGCCTTTCCAGCGCGGGGTCTTTTTCAATGTGTTTTTGATATTCGCGAAGGGTTGTCGCTCCGATGGCGTGCAGTTCTCCCCTTGCTAATGGCGGTTTAAGTAAATTAGAAGCGTCCACCGCCCCTTCCGCGGCTCCCGCTCCGACAATCATATGTATTTCATCAATAAATAATATCAATCTGCCCGCCGAGTTTTGAATTTCTCTGATAAACGACTTTAAGCGGTCCTCAAACTCTCCTCTAAATTTAGTGCCGGCAATCAAAGAGCCGATATCCAGCATTATTATTTCTTTGCCCTTTAAGGTCTCCGGCACATCGCCACTGACAATTCTTTGCGCCAAACCCTCAACGATAGCCGTTTTTCCGACACCCGACTCGCCTATTAAAACCGGATTATTTTTGGTGCGGCGGGAAAGAACCTGCATTAAACGCCTTATTTCCTCCTCCCGCCCCACTAATGGGTCCAATTTTCCGTCGCGGGCTCTTTCGGTTAAGTTGATGGCGTATTTTTCCAAAACTTGAAATTTGCTTTCGGGGGTCTCGTCAACAATGCGCGCGGAACCGCGCAATTGCGCCAAAGACCTTAAAAGTGATTCGCGCTTTACTCCAAATTTTTCTAAAATGGCCTGCGCGGATGATTTAATGTCCATAAGAGCCAGCAAAAAATGCTCGCAGGAAATAAATTCGTCCCTCTGCGCCAAAGCTATCTTAGCGGCTCTATCAATAACCTGAATTATTTCTTGAGATAGATATAGTTGGCCGACGGGAGTGGCGGAAAAAATTTTTGGCATCCGAGCTAAGTCCTTTTCCAGTTCCTGGTCAAGAGAGCTTAAATTGATTCCCGTTTTTAAAAGCATGGGGCTGACCAGCGCTTGCTCGTCATTAAGCAAGGCCTTAAGTAAATGAGACGCCTTAAACTCTCCATGATTGCTCTGCGCGGCCAAATCTTGAGCGTTCTGCAAGGCCTCTTGCGCCTTTACGGTAAAGCGATGGAAAGATTTCATTTTATCTACTACATATTAAACCTTTTTCTAAAAATTGTCAAAGTCCAATCAATGTCTTCCTTGCCGATATAACGCCCGAAAGAGAGGCGAATACTGCTGTTAGCCCTATCACCGCCAAAACCAAGAGCACTAATTACATGAGAGGGAATAGCCAGCCGAGAAGCGCACGCAACGCCGATAGAAACGGCAATACCATTTAAATCAAGCTCGATTGATAAATCTTGAGCGGGCCTCCCCGGAAAATAAATGTTTAAATTATTAGGCAGACGCTTTTCCAAAGAGCCGTTTAATTCAGCATCAGGAATAATTTTTTTCAATTCTTTCCAAAAATAATCTCTCAATAATTTTAAACGCTTATGCTCTTTAGTTCGGTTTGCGTCCGCCAGCTCCACCGCCTTTCCAAAACCAACTATGTAAGGCGCGTTTTCCGTTCCCGCCCTTAAATTATTTTCCTGCCCCCCGCCCGTGATAATTGGATTTAAAGACTGCTCATTAGGACGCCTGACATACAACAAACCAATTCCCTTAGGCCCATAAATCTTATGGGCTGATAATGTCATTAAATCAACATTGAGTTCGTCAACATTGCAATCTAAAAATTGAAACGCCTGAACCGCATCCGTGTGAAATAACGGATATTGACTCTTGCCTCTAAATTCTTTAATAATTCTCCCAATTTCCGAAATGGGCTGAATAGTTCCAATTTCATTATTAGCCAACATTATTGAAACTAAAATAGTGTTTTTATTTAAAGCGTCCTTAAATTTTTTTAAATTAATTACTCCGTATTTATCAACTGGAATAATCGCCACATCAACGCCAAATAAGTTTTTTAAATCTTCCGCAGTTTTCAAAATTGATTCATGTTCAACGGCAGAAACTATTATTCTGTGACGAGAAGCAATTCCTCTTAAAGCCAAATTATTAGCTTCTGTTGCCGAACCGGTAAAAACTATTTCTTTATAATCGGCGCCGATGGACTTGGCTATCTTTTGCCTGGCGTCAAAAATAGCCGCAGAAACTTTTTGCCCAAACCAATGAGTGGAGCCAGAATTAGCAAATAAGCTATTTTTTACGCCAAAAAAGGGCCTCATCGCTATTTCCACCTCCAAATCCACCGGGGTGCTTGCGGCATAGTCCAAATAGATTCTTTTCATATCATAAGCTGTACAATTTACTGTAAATCTCATATCCTGTATATGCAAATGAACCATAATCAATTTCACAGCTCAATAGGCATTAAATTTACTCCCGAGCAAATCATTGCCGAAATCATAAGATTCATGAAGGAAGACGATAAAAGACAGTATAAAATTCTCATTGGCACAGATTCTGAATCAACAAATGATAAAGTGGATTTTGTTACGGCGATTGTCGTTCACAGAGTCGGCAATGGCGGCAGATATTTTTGGCGAAGAATTTTAAGCGAGAGGATTGTAACCCTGCGCGACCGTATCTGGCAGGAGGTCTTAATGTCTCTTGACGTGTCCAAAGAATTTATATCCTTGGCAAAAAACTATGACATTCCTCATTTTGATTTTGAAGTACATATAGATGTGGGCGAAAATGGCGATACCAGAGAAATGATTCAGGAGCTGGTCGGAGTTGTCCGCGCCAATAATTTTGAAGCCAGAACCAAACCTGACAGTTACGCCGCAAGCAAAGTGGCGGACAGGCACACCAAATAAAATCCCAAGTCCCAAATCCCAATGACCAAATCCCAATGAAAGATAAGCTAGTTATTGATATTGAAACCAAAAATGCCTTCGCGGATGTCGGCGGACATCAGTTCGTGGAAAAATTAGACGCCTCTTTAGTGGGTGTTTATTCATACAATCAAAACCAATATCTGCACTTCAAGGAAAATGAGTGGGATAAGCTCGCCCCGTTACTGCAAAACGCCGGCCTTATAATCGGATTCAGCATCAACAGGTTTGACCTGCCGGTGCTAAAAAAATATTTTAATTTTAATTTAATGAGCATTCCCCGACTGGACCTTTTGGATGAAGTGGAAATAAATTACGGGCAAAGAGTAAGTTTGGATGTGCTGGCCAAGGCCAATTTGGGCATCGGAAAAACCCATCACGGATTGGAAGCGATAGAGTTCTACAAAAACGGCGACTGGCAATCTTTAATTGATTATTGCCTGCATGATGTTCGCATTACCAAAGACCTGTACGAATTTGTAAAAAGCAAAGGGCATATATTAATCCCAAAGAAATATTCCGAAGAAATAGTAAAGGTGCCAATCACGATAGGCGAGATAGAATTGCCAGCCACTCTATTTTAGAGCTAAAATTGTATTAATGAACGAAGAAGAAAAATCAAAGAAAAAGCCCAGAAAGGAAAAACCGGGTTTATTAGAACAAATTGACCACGAACTGAAAAAAAGCGTCGCTTCTATTCTTTTAATTGGATTGGGCATTGTTTTGATTTTGGCTCATTTTGACAAGGCCGGGCCGGCAGGCAGAAGCATCTTTGAGTTTTTAACCGCGATTTTCGGTTGGGGATACTACCTATTGCCGACAATCGCCTTTGTTGTCGCTTTGGTTTTCTTGTTCGCGACCGAACTGGAACTTCTGATGCCGACTTTTTTGGCGTCTATCGTACTGACGCTCTCTTCTCTGGGATTTATTGATGTCGTATTTCCCGGCAAGGGAGGATTAACGGGCAATGTAATCGGCCTTATTGAAAAGCCGTTTGGCTATCAAGCCGCTTTGGTAATGGTGGGCGTCTTAATACTCGCGTCGTTAATAATAACTTTGAATATCCCGCTCAAAATTAAAATTCCGAAAAAGAAAGATAAGGAGTTCAAGTCCGTTGAGCCGATTATCGTCAGTAATGAACCGCCGAGAGTGGAAACAGTAAAAGCGGATAATCCGACAATCAAAGAAAAAAATCCGCCAACTAGCGGACAAAAAAATAATGAAACCGATTCCGTAAAAATATCAGAAAATAAAATAAATGTTCCCCTTAAAAATTATATTCTTCCGCCGCTGTCTTTATTAAAATCCAACATAGAAAAACCGACGGCGGGTGACTTGAGGGCCAATGCTAATACCATTAAAAGAACAATGGAAAGTTTTGGCATGGCGGTGGAAATGGGAGAAATTAACATCGGCCCCAAATTCACCCGCTATACTTTAAAGCCGGCGGAAGGGATAAAATTATCAAGAATCACGACATTAAACCAGGACTTAGCTCTTAACCTCGCCGCGCATCCCATCAGAATAGAAGCCCCTATTCCCGGAAAATCCCTGGTCGGCATTGAAGTGCCGAATAAATCAGCGGCGATTGTTCGGCTGGGCAGTGTTTTGGCATATCCGGAATTTCTAAACTCTGGACCATTAGGAATAATTATCGGCCGAGATGTTACCGGCGAACCCATCGTTGTAGATATCGCCAAGATGCCTCACTTATTGGTCGCCGGCGCGACCGGTTCGGGAAAATCGGTGGCGATTCACAGCATTATCGTTTCTCTGCTCTATAAAAATCCTCCCCATTTCTTAAAATTCATTTTAGTTGACCCGAAAAAAGTTGAGCTTTCAACTTACGACGGCATTCCTCATCTGATTGCTCCAGTGGTAACCGAAGGTAAAAAAGCCGTGGGCGTATTCCGATGGGCCATACAAGAAATGGAAAAAAGATATGAGACCCTGTTAAAAGCGGGCTCGCGTAATATCCATAGTTACAATGAAACTCGCAAAGACAACCCGATGCCATATCTGGTGATAGTTGTTGATGAATTGGCGGACTTGATGGTTTCTTACGGAAGAGATGTGGAAACAGCCATCGTCCGCCTTGCCCAAATGGCGCGCGCCACGGGAATACATTTAATACTTTCCACTCAAAGGCCGTCCGTGGAAGTTATAACCGGATTAATTAAGGCGAACATCACATCGCGCGTCGCCCTGCAAGTTGCCAGCCAAATTGACTCCAGAACAATCATAGATACCGCGGGGGCGGAAAAATTATTAGGCGGCGGAGACATGCTTTTTATTTCCTCGGACTTTTCAAAGCCCAAAAGATTGCAGGGAGCTTATATTTCTGACAGCGAAATAGAAGCCGTCAGTAACTTTATTAAAGATAATAACAGCGCGCCGCCGCCCGATGTTGAAAAAACCGGAGAGGAAAATTCGGCAGACGCGGTGCAATTTGACCAGTTTTCCAATGGTGATGAAGACCTGAGCGACGAGCTTTACGATGAAGCGTTGGATGTCGTAAAAGAAGCCCAAAAAGCATCCGCTTCTTTACTACAAAGGCGATTGAAGGTTGGCTATGCCAGAGCCGCCCGCCTGTTGGATATTATGGAGGCCAAAGGAGTCGTTGGGCCGGGAGAGGGAGCAAAGCCCAGAGAAGTTTTTCTTGAAGAACCGGTTGGCCCGGAAATAACTCCGGAGGACTTTAAATAAAAAACCGCGATTCTTATAAATCACGGCTTGTTGTTGTCGCTATCGTAATCATCATTATCAACATCATAACCGCCTCTTCTTCTGTCGCCATATCTGTATAAAGAATTAGCAATAAATGCGTCATCCCGACTGCGCCAGTGCCTCGGACAAGGGCACTCCCGATTCAGCATATTTGAAACTTCACAAACATTAGCCATCCTTGTACCTCTCTCGCCAACCATCACGCGACTCCTTTATCAAGTTACAACGCTCCTTCAACGCCTAATAGTATTGTACTATTGCTTCTTTAAAAAACACAACCTATACTGTAACAAAACAATGGAGAACGCCACTTTAAAGGACTTGCTTAAAGAGCACATGGAATTGAAAGGTTTGAATGTTAAGAAAATATCGGATTCCACGGGAATACCGGAAAGATACATAGAGGCCTTGACGGAGGGTAAAAATAACAATCTGCCGCCAGCCCCCTATGTGAGAGGTTATATAAACAGATTAGCCGTTGTTCTGGATTTTGACAAAGAAATCATTTGGCGTTTATACAAAGAGGAAACAGCCCTTCATTCTTCGGGGGCGTGGGATAAATTACCCAGCAATCGCTTTGCCATTAAATATGTAAATAAAAAATGGTTGATAGCGGGCTTGGTGGTAATATTTTTATTTTTTTATTTAAGCGCCAATTTTTATAAAATATTACGCAATCCGAATTTAGAAATTACCGAACCGTCCGCCGAAAGTTCCATTTCCGAAATAAATAATGTAATTCTTAAAGGAAAAGTAGATTCATCCGACACATTAGCCATAAACGGCGAGGAAGTATATGTTGACAAAGACGGGCATTTTATCAAAGAACAAAATTTACAGGCAGGGCTGAATACCATAGAATTTACAGTCAAAAAATTTCTTGGAAAAGAATATAAAGTTGTCAGGCAAATTATTTATCAGCCGCAGATGGTAGATGTAAAAAATGGTTCGACAGACTCACCACAAGACGAAAATGACAAAAACACAAAACCAGAAGGACAATAAAGACAAGGAGCTTAACGCTCTTCTTGCCGAATTACAGAGTAAATTCGGAGAAGGCGCCATTATGAAGCTCGGCGAACATAAAAAAATAAATGTTGATGTGATATCAACTGGTTCTTTTTCCTTAGATTTAGCTTTGGGCATAAACGGATTACCCAAGGGAAGAATTGTGGAAATATTTGGCCCAGAATCCTCTGGAAAAACAACTTTAGCCTTAAATGTAGTCGCCCAATCACAAAAAAAGGGCGGAAAATGCGCTTTTATTGACGCGGAACACGCGATGGACCCGGACTACGCCGCCAAACTGGGAGTTCAAATAAATGACTTGCTGATTTCACAGCCCGGGAGCGGAGAAGAGGCGTTAAATATCTTGGAAAGTTTGGTGCGTTCTAATATTATGTCTGTCGTGGTTGTGGATTCTGTCGCCGCGCTGACGCCTAAAGCCGAAATTGAAGGAGAAATGGGACAGCAATTTATCGGCTTGCAAGCCCGAATGATGTCTCAAGCATTGCGCAAGCTGACGGCAATAACCGCCAAAAGCAATACTTTGGTGATTTTTATTAACCAAATCAGGATGCAAATAGGAATGATGTTCGGCAATCCGGAGACCACTCCCGGAGGGCGGGCTTTAAAGTTTGCTTCTTCCGTGAGATTGGATGTCAGAAGAATAGCTCAAGTCAAAAAAGGCGAGGAAACTGTCGGTAGCAGAGTAAAGGTTAAAGTTGTTAAAAATAAAGTGGCGCCGCCGTTTAAACTGGCCGAATTTGATATTATGTTTGGGGAAGGAATTTCTTATGAAGGCGATGTCCTAAACACGGGCATTAATAAAGGCGTTGTTACTAAATCTGGTTCAAGTTACAGTTTTGACGGAATAAAACTGGGCGTGGGTTTTGACAATGTGAGAATCAAGTTAAAAGAAGATAAGGAATTACTGGACAATATGGAGAAAAAAATAAAGGCGGTTTTGTTTTCTTCAACCCCCTTATAAACCACCGCCCTCTTCCCTTCCTCAACACTATTACGACCATACCAACAAACCCCACCCCACATCCTTCATTCATCAACAACCACCCTCTTCCTCTCCTCAACCTGTTACGGCT
>CAYIII010000012.1:0-13930 GCA_964363475.1 uncultured Candidatus Saccharibacteria bacterium | reverse complement strand
ACGAGAGGACCGGATTGAACGAATCTCTGGTCTACCAGCTTTGGTACCAACTGAAGCGCTGGGTAGCTATGTTCGGACGGGATAAGTGCTGAAAGCATCTAAGTACGAAGCCCCTCCCGAGATTAAGTGTAGCGGTGGTTGAAGACTACGACCTTGATAGGCCATAGATGTAAGCGCAGTAATGCGTTTAGTCAAGTGGTACTAATAACCGCGATCAATCTATTTTCTAAACTGATCACTTAAGCGCTGATATATTATAAAGAATTTTTGTTTACCGGTGTTTTATTCAAACGTGTCCCACCTCTTCCCATTCCGAACAGAGAAGTGAAAGCGTTTGAACCCGATGATACTCACTGCTTCGGCGGCTGGGGAAAGTAGGGTACGCCGGTATACAAAAGTTCTGTTATACTGTATCCGTTATGACCCTGTTTAATTTAAAAAGAATGGATTGGGTGATTAATGTTTCTTTGCTGATTTTAGCAACAGCTAGCTTGCTTACAATCTACAGCATTAATTACGATAACTTTATTCAGCAAGCGGTTTGGTTTGGGTTGGCCGGCATTTTAATACTATTTTTTTCACAGCTTGATTGGCGTCCCCTGATTATTTATCGTTGGATGACTTTAAGCGTTTATTTATTTTCTATAGGATTGTTAGTCATTACTTATTTTTTGGCTCCATTAATTAGAGGCACGAGGAGTTGGTTAGTTTTAGGACCGGTTCAATTTCAAACTTCAGAATTCGCAAAATTAGCTCTTATAATTTTATTTTCTTATTACTTTGCCAGTCGTCACATTGAAATTGCGCATTGGCAAAATTTAATGATTTCGTTTTTATATTTTATTATTCCTTTCGGATTGATTTTATTTCAACCAGATATGGGTTCCGCCTTAATTTTATTTGGGTTGTGGTTTAGTTACTTGCTTATTAGTGAAATTCGCTGGCGTCATTTAATTATCGGATTATTAATAATTTTATTGCTGATTATCGTTGGTTGGTACGGTTTTTTAGCCGATTATCAAAAAGAAAGAATATTCGGATTTATCAATCCTGATTACGACCCCTTGGGCATTAACTACAATGTTATTCAGTCCAAAATCGCCATTGGTTCAGCTGGCTTTTGGGGAAAAGGTTTTACGCAGGGCACACAAGTCCAGCTGGGATTTTTACCGGAAGCGACTACTGATTTTATAATGGCGGCTTTTATTGAAGAATGGGGATTGGTTGGCGCGTTGATTATTTTGGCGGCCTTTTCTTTATTATTGTGGCGAATTATTAGAATCGGTTTATTGGCAGAAAACAATTTTTCAAAACTAATTTGCTTGGGAACGGTGATAATATTTTTAATACATTTTGTTTTTAATGTCGGTTCTAATTTAGGGCTAGTGCCCGTTATAGGAGTGCCATTCCCATGGTTTAGTTACGGCGGGTCCAATCTATTGACTAATGCCATTCTTATAGGCATAATACAGAGTATTGTTGCCCGATTTTCTTTTTAACATAAAACGCTTGGGACGTTGGGGGGGGCTAGTGGTAGGGGGCGCTCTACTCCTTTTTTTATTGGTTAATTTTTTTATTTTTTTACAGCCGGCCGATAAATCTGATTCCGATAAAATTATTTTTAATCTTAAGAAAGGCGACAGTTTTGAAACCGTTGTTCGGGGCTTGGAGGAGCAGGGCTTGATTAAATCCAGGTATTGGTTTAAAATCTATAGTCTTGTCACGGGTTCAGCACATTTATTCAAACCGGGGTTATATGAACTAAATGCTTCTATGAGCGGTCTAGAAATTGCAAGGATTATAGTATCGGGTCCATCTGATATTAAATTAACCGTAAAAGAAGGCGCGACTTTAGCCGATATAGATAGGCAGTTAGCTGATGTGAAAGTTATAGAATTGGGGGATTTGTTAAAGTTTAATCAAGAGCAAGAACAGTCATTGGAAGGGTTTTTATTTCCCGACACCTATCATTTCGCGCAATATTCTTTAGTGGAAGATGTTGTAAGGCGGTTTACCGCTAATTTTCAAGATAAGGTTGGGAATTATATAAAGGCGGATAATTATTCCGACCTAATCATTGCTTCTCTTATTGAGAAAGAAGCAATTTATCCGCAGGACCGCCTTTTGGTTTCCGGTATTTTGCAAAAGAGATTGGCAATAAAAATGCCCCTGCAGATTGATGCTTCGGTGGTATACGCGAAATGTAACGGCGCTTTCTTGACTTGCGGCAGAGAGACGAGAGATTTAGGTTCTAAGGACTTAAAAATAGAAAGTTTATATAATACTTACCTTCATCTTGGCTTGCCCCCCACTCCTATCAGTAATCCCGGCAAAGAAGCGATAATAGCGGCTACGAATCCACAAAAATCAAAATATTTATTTTACATATCAAATCCTAAAACAGGTCGAATAGTTTTTGCTCAAACACTTGACGAACATAATCAAAATAGGTTTAAATACTTAAGATAACCCGATTCGGGCTTTTTTATGTCAATTAAATTAGCGGCCAAAAATTTTTCTAAAAATTATCAAACACTAGCGGAACAGCCCAATTTAGCCGATATTCAAACCAAGTCCTATGATTGGTTTTTAAAAAAGGGACTAAGAGAAATATTTGATGAGATTTCTCCAATTAAAGATTATGTCAATAAAGACCTGGAGCTCTATTTTTTGGACTACTCATTTGACGAACCGAAATATACCGAAGAAGTAACAAGATTTAAGGACTTGACTTATGAGTCCGCCTTAAGAGTTAAGACAAAATTAGTTAATAAAAAATATAAAAGCGAAAAAGAGCAGGAAGTTTATTTCGGCGATTTTCCAATGATGACCGATAGAGGCACTTTTATCATCAACGGAATAGAAAGAGTGGTAGTGTCTCAATTAACCCGTTCCCCGGGTGTTTATTTTACCGCTAATATGTGGCGCGGCCGCAAATTATTTGGCGCAAAAATTATTCCTTATCAGGGAACTTGGTTGGAATTTGAGACCGAATCGGACGGATTTATCGGTGTAAAAATTGACAGGCATCGCAAAGCGGCCGTTTCTGATTTATTAAGGGTTTTTGGCATGAAAGAAACCGAAACCATGATTAAAACCTTTGGCGAAGCCATCAATCCCACATTAAAAAAAACAGCGTCTAAAAGCCCTGAAGAATCGTATTTAGAAATTTATAAACGCATTCGCCCGGGGGATTTGGCTACTCCAGAAAATGCAAAAAGCTTAATTGATTCCATGTTCAATCGTCTTGACCGTTACAATCTTTCCGCGGTTGGGCGTTATAAAATGAATCAAAGATTAAAAATAGGCAGCGAAGAATCCAAGCTTTTAAGGATTGATGATTTGGTAAAAGTCATTAAAGAAATTATTGCTCTCAATAATTCTCAAAACGAAGAACCGGACGACATTGATCATCTGGGTAATCGCCGCGTGCGTCCGGTTGGCGAGCAAATGCAAAATGTTTTGCGTTTGGGATTGGTTAAGCAAAGAAGAATAATTCAGGATAGAATGTCCACTTTAGAAATGAAAACCATTACTACTGCCCAATTAATCAGCGCCCGCTCTTTAATGTCAGTTGTAAAAGAATTTTTTTCTTCTTCCCGCTTATCGCAGTTTATGGATCAGGTGAATCCGTTGGCAGAAATAGAACATAAACGAAGAATTTCAGCTATGGGGCCGGGAGGATTGACCCGTAAAAGAGCTGGTTTTGAAGTGCGTGACGTTCATCGCTCACACTATGGAAGAATTTGTCCTATTCAAACTCCTGAAGGCGTCAATATTGGTTTGGTTAGTCATTTGGCAAATTTCGCCGTTTTAAACGAATTAGGGTTTATTGAGACCTGTTATAAGGCGGTCAAAGATGGAAAATTAACTAATAAAACGGTTTGGCTTAATGCGCTAGAGGAAGAAAAATACAAGATTGCCCATGGCGGTATAATTTGGCACAACGCAAAAGGAGACGATGTCGTTGAAGCGCGTATTAACGGTGAGCCAGGAACATGTTTGAGAAAAGAATTGGACTTTGTTGATGTCGCTCCCAACCAATTCATCAGCGTCGCTACTTCTTTAATACCATTTTTAGAACATGATGACGCCAATAGGGCTTTAATGGGCTCTAACATGCAACGCCAAGCCGTTGTCTCTGTCCGTCCCGAGGCCCCGTTTGTGGGAACCGGCGTTGAAGAAAAAGCCGCGCGTGATTCCGGTCATTTAGTCATTGCTGAAGAAGACGGAGAAATTACTTTTGTTGACGCCCAGTCAATTACCTTAAAAACTAAGACAGGTGTTAAAAAATACAATCTTAATAAGTTTAAGCGCTCCAACCAATTTACTTGCATATCGCAAAAGCCATTAATTAAAAAAGGACAAAAAGTCGCCAAAGGAGAGGTTTTGGCTGACGGCCCTTCTATAGATAATGGTGTTTTGGCATTAGGGCAAAATTTACTCGTATCTTTTATTTCTTGGGAGGGAGCTAATTTCGAAGATGCTATTATTCTTTCAGAAAGAGTTGTGCAAAATGATTTATTCACTTCAATTCACATTGAAGATTTTTATTGTGACGTGAGAGATACGAAACTTGGTCCCGAAATGACTACTCCTGATATTCCTAATGTTTCAGAAGAAAAACTAAAAAATTTAGACGAAGAAGGCATTATTCGCATCGGAGCGGAGGTTCGCTCCGGGGATTATTTAGTAGGTAAAATTTCTCCGAAAGGGGAGGCGGAATTAACTTCGGAAGAAAGATTATTAAGGGCTATTTTTGGCGAAAAAGCTAGAGACGTGAAGGATACTTCTTTAACAATGTCTTATGGCAAATACGGGCGTGTGATTGGGATTAAAGTTTTTTCCAGAGAAAGAGGAGACAAGTTAGATCCCGGAGTCATTAAAAGAATTCAAGTGGAAGTCGCCCAATTAAGAAAAATAAGAGCTGGCGACAAATTAGCCGGCAGGCACGGAAACAAAGGCGTTATTTCACAAGTGCGTCCGGTGGAAGATATGCCGTATTTAGCTGACGGCACTCCGGTGGATATTATTTTAAATCCTTTAGGCGTGGCTTCTCGTATGAATTTGGGGCAGATTTTAGAGACCCATTTGGGTTGGGCCGCAAAAACATTGGGATATCGGGCAGTCACTCCTTCTTTGGCGGGCGCCACCGAAGAGCAAATTAAAGAAGAGCTTAAAAAGGCGGGATTGCCGGAAAGCGGCAAAGTCGCTTTGTATGACGGTCGCACCGGCAAGGCATTTTCCCAATCAATAACAGTCGGTATTATTTATATGTTAAAGCTCAATCACTTAGTGGAAGACAAAATTCACATGCGTTCTATCGGTCCTTATTCTTTAATCACGCAACAGCCGTTGGGAGGAAAGGCGCATTTTGGAGGCCAGCGTTTTGGAGAAATGGAGGTTTGGGCATTAGAGGGTTACGGAGCGGCTCATACTTTGCAGGAAATGTTGACTATAAAATCTGACGATGTTTTTGGAAGGGCATCGGCTTATGAGTCCATTATAAAAGGCGAGAAAATTAAGAAACCAAACATTCCGGCTTCATTTAATGTTTTAGTCAGCGAGATGAAGGCCTTGGGGTTAAATATTGAATTAAATAAAAAAGACAATAAATAATTATGGAATTTGATTTTATTAAATTAAAAGTCGCTTCCCCGGAAGATATTTTAAGTTGGTCTCATGGTGAAGTGACAAAGCCGGAGACCATTAACTATCGCACCCAAAGAGCGGAAAAAGACGGATTATTTTCTGAAAAAATATTTGGCCCAAGCAAGGATTGGGAATGTTACTGCGGAAAATACAGGCGTATTCGTTACAAGGGAGTTGTTTGCGATAAATGCGGTGTTGAAGTAACGAGGTCTATCGTTCGCCGAGAAAGAATGGGGCACATAAAGCTTGCCACTCCGGTGGTTCATATTTGGTTTTTGCGCAGCATTCCTTCAAAAATCGGCCTCTTTCTTGACGCGCCTTTATCTAAAATAGAGAAAGTGGTTTACTACGTTAATTATATTATTACTTCAATAAATGAAGATAATAGAAAGAGGGTGTTGGAAGAAATTGATAAAGAATTTAGAGCTCGTAAAAAAACAGTAAAAGGAAAAAACAAAAATACCGATATAGACAAAGAAAACGATTCTTTAAAAGAAGCCACGCTGGATGTAAAGCGCAGTTTAACGGATTTACATATCGGGCAAATGTTTACTGAAACCGAATTTCATAATTTAGCCAGAAAATTTGGCGATGTTTTTGACGCCGGTAGCGGCGCGGAGGCAATAAGAAAAATATTGGAAAAAATAGATTTAAAAAAATTGATTAATGAGATTAAAGCGGAACTGGAAGTTATAAAAGAACCGGTTAAGAAAATAAAATTATTGCGCAGATTAAAAGTCGTTTCGTCCATGCAAAAAAACGGAATGCGTCCCGAATGGTTAATTATGACCGTACTGCCGGTTTTGCCTCCCGATTTAAGACCGATGGTTGCGTTAGACGGCGGTCGTTATGCCACTTCGGATTTAAATGATTTGTATTTGAGGGTTATTAATAGAAACAATCGTCTTAAAAAATTAATTGAGTTAAAAGCTCCGGAGGTAATAATGGTTAATGAAAAGAGAATGTTGCAGGAAGCAGTGGACGCGTTAGTAGATAACAGCGCTCGTTTTGGGTCTCAACAGATGTCCAATCAACGCAGGCCGTTACGGTCTTTGGCTGACATGTTAAAAGGAAAGCAGGGGCGTTTCAGGCAAAATCTTCTGGGAAAAAGAGTGGATTATTCTGGCCGTTCGGTTATTGTCGTGGGGCCGGAATTAAAACTTGACCAGTGCGGTTTGCCTAAGAAAATGGCTTTGGAAATATTCAAGCCATTTATTATTAATAAAATTATAGAAAAGGGATTGGCGTTTAATATTCGCAACGCCAATAGATTGATTGAACAGGCCATTCCTGAAATTTGGGCCATATTAGAAGAAGTTATTGTTAATAGAAAGGTTTTATTAAACCGAGCCCCGACCCTTCATCGCTTGGGCGTTCAGGCGTTTCAGCCCTTATTGATTGAGGACTTAGCCATTCGTATTCCGCCATTAGTTTGTCCCGCTTTTAACGCTGATTTTGACGGCGACCAAATGGCCGTTCATCTTCCCTTGACGGAAGAAGCGCAAAAAGAGGCAAGTGAAATAATGTTGTCCAGTTTTAATTTATTAAAACCGGCCACCGGAGACCCAATCGCGGTGCCTTCTCAAGATATAGTTTTGGGGTGTTATTATCTGACGCGAGAAATGGCGGGCGTTAAAGGCGCTGGAAAAGTTTTTGGCAGTAAAGACGAGGTTTTTCTGGCATATGAACATGGGGTCGTTGATTTAAACGCTGTTATAAAATTGAGAAATTTAGAGACCACAACCGGCCGGCTTATATTTAATGACGTTTTGCCTTCGGACTTTGAATTTGTTAATCAACACTTAAATAAGAAATTACTTTCTGCGATAGTCGGCAGAATTATTAATGAATATGGCATTAAAAAGGCCTCTCATTATCTTGATGCCATAAAAAAAATAGGATTTAATTACTCATCATTATCCGGTATTTCTTGGGGTATGGATGATTTGGTGATTCCAAAACAAAAAAAGAATATTTTAGAAGAAGCGGAAAAGAAAGTGGCTTTGATTCGCTCTCAATATGAAGAGGGCTTGCTGACCAGTGAAGAAAGAAAAGATAAAGTTATTGAAGTATGGGTTAGGGCTAAGGAAGAACTTAAAACCTTTGTTACCGGTAAAACATTAAGCAAGGAAAACTCTGTCTATTCCATAATTGATTCCGGAGCTCGTGGTTCTTGGTCTCAACCGGTTCAGATGATGGGTATGAAGGGCTTGGTGCAAAATCCTAAAGGAGAAATCATGGAATTGCCCGTTAAGTCCTCATTGAAAGAAGGGCATAATGTTTTAGAATATTTCATTTCAACTCACGGAGCTCGTAAAGGCACTACGGACACGGCTCTAAAGACCGCCTCGGCCGGTTATTTGGCTAGACGCTTGGTGGATGTCAGCCAAGATTTAATTGTCGCGGAGGAAGATTGTCATACAAAAGAAGGCATAGAAATTTTCCGAGTTGACGGAGAAGAAGTCGGGCAGGGCTTTGTGGTGCGCGCTTTTTCCAGAACTGCTCTTGAAGATATAAAAATTGATGGAAAAACTGTTATTAAAGCCGGCGAAATTATTGATAAAGAGATTGGCGAGAAGATTGATAAGTCTAGTTTAGAATCCATTAAAGTTCGTTCCGCAATCTCATGCAAGACCTTATATGGGGTCTGCGCCAAGTGTTACGGATATGATTTGGGCAACAATCAGTTGGTAAAACTTGGTTCTGCGGTGGGTGTGGTGGCGGCGCAGTCCATCAGCGAACCGGGCACTCAACTTACAATGAGAACTTTCCATACCGGCGGTGTAGCGGGTACCGATATTACTCATGGCTTGCCTAGAGTGGAAGAGCTTTTTGAGGCAAGAATTCCCAAAGGTATGGCTTTCTTGTCTGAAGATGACGGCCTTGTTGAAGAAATTGAAGACAAGGGATTGGCAAAAATTGTAAAAATAAAATCTTCAGGAAAAAAGAAAGGAAAGATTTTGGAATATACCATTCCTCGCTCATCCCAATTATATGTGAAGTTAAATCAAGAAATTAAAAAAGGTGAACAGCTTTGCGAGGGTAATTTGGACCTTAAAGAATTATTTAGTTTAAGAGGAGGCGGCGACGTACAGCGTTATATTATTAATGAAGTTCAAAAAATTTACGCTTCTGAAGGCACGCCCATCAATAACAAGCACATTGAAGTAATTATTAAGAAAATGTTTTCCCGCGTAGAAATTAAAGAAGCCGGGGACTCTGATTTCGTGATGGGCGATATAATTGATAAATCAGTTTTCTTAGAGGCCAATCGCGCGGTTAAAAAAATGGGCGGCGAACCGGCCAAAGCTCGACAATTATTAAGAGGAATCACAAAAGTGGCTCTAACCGCGGAAAGCTTTTTGTCGGCTTCTTCTTTTATGGAAACCGCAAGAATTTTAGTTAATTCCGCCGTGGAGGGGAAGAAGGATATTTTGCGCGGATTAAAAGAAAACGTAATTATCGGACGATTAATCCCTGTGGGAACTGGATTTGGCCGTTCAGATAAGGTGATTTCCGCAACGGAAACAGAAATCGAAACCGGATAAATTTCAATTAGGTTATAGTGGCCTTTTTGTGATAAGATTTTATCATAAAAATGCGATATGACTTTAAGAAAATAGAAAAAAAATGGCAAAAAATATGGGCTGCGAAAGGTCATAAGCAATCTTGTGAGGGACCCATCCTTCGCTCTTCGAGCTTCGGAGGGCAAAGAAAAAAATATGTTTTGGATATGTTTCCCTATCCTTCCGGAAGCGGTTTGCATGTTGGCCATTTAGTAGGATATGTTGGTTCGGATATTATAAGTCGTTTTTATCGCATGAAAGGCTGTCAAATTCTTCATCCGATGGGATGGGACGCTTTTGGTTTGCCGGCGGAAAATTACGCCATCAAAAATAAAATTCATCCTTCAATAGCCGTTAAGGAAAATATTAAAAATTTTAAGGAGGAGTTGAACGCAATCGGTTTCAGCTATGATTGGGATAAAGAAATAAATACTACCGACCCGGCATACTACAAATGGACGCAATGGATTTTTTTACAAATGTTCAAAGCGGGTTTGGCTTATGAAGCGGAAGTTCCGGTTAATTGGTGTCCAAAAGATAAGACCGTTTTGGCAAATGAGGAGGTGACTGATGGCAGGTGTGATAGATGCGATAGTTTAGTTGAAAGAAAAAAATTAAAGCAGTGGATTCTGAAAATTACTTCTTACGCCGATAGATTGCTTGGCGATTTAGAAGGGCTGGACTGGCCGGAGAGAGTGAAAGAAATGCAAAGAAATTGGATTGGGAAATCGGAAGGAACGCTAATCAAATTTCAAATCCCAATGATTGGTGACCAAATTGAAGTGTTTACGACAAGGCCGGATACGATTGACGGCGTTACTTATTTAGTTATTGCTCCGGAACATTCCTTAATTGAAAATCATAAATTGAAGATTAAAAATTACGAAGAAGTAAAAAAGTACGTTGAAACGGCTTCTCATAAAACCGACTTAATGCGCCAAGAACAGTCTAAGGAAAAAACCGGCGTTGAATTAAAGGGCATAAAAGCCATTAATCCATTCAATAATGATGAAATTTCAGTTTGGGTGGCGGATTATGTTTTGGGACATTATGGTTCGGGCGCTATAATGGCCGTGCCTCAATATGATGAGCGCGACCGAGAGTTTGCGCAGAAATTTAATTTGCCTGTTATTGATAAGTTATTAGTTGAATTCAGCGGAGAAAAAGCGGTTAAATATAAGTTAAGGGATTGGATTTTTTCTCGCCAAAGATATTGGGGCGAACCGATTCCCATTATTAAATGCGAAAAGTGCGGCAATCAGCCGGTTCCAGAAGAAAATTTGCCAGTTGTGTTGCCCGACGTTGAAAGTTATGAACCTACCGGCGAAGCGGAATCGCCTCTGGCCGTTATTGAGAATTGGGTTAATGTTCAATGTCCTAAATGTGGCGGATTGGCCAAGAGAGAAACAAATACCATGCCCCAATGGGCAGGGTCTTGCTGGTATTATCTTGCGTATTTAATGCAGGGAATTAATAATTTTAAGTTTCCGATTTCAGCATATAAGGATATTTTTAAAAATTGGCTACCAGTTGATTTGTACATCGGCGGAGTTGAGCATGCTGTACTACATCTTTTATATGTCAGATTTTGGCATAAGTTTTTATATGATATTAAAGCCGTTCCAACGCTCGAACCCTTTCAAAAATTAATGAATCAAGGTCTTATTATGGGGACTGACGGACAAAAAATGTCCAAATCAAGAGAGAATACCGTAAGCGCTAAAGAAATAACGGAGGAGTTTGGCGCAGATTCGTTGCGTGTTTACGAAATGTTTATGGGGCCGTTTGGCGATTCAAAACCCTGGGACGTTCACGGCATTATCGGCATAGAAAGATTTTTGAATAGAATACACAACCTAATAAATCCCAAATCCCATCCGCCAGTTGGCGGACCAAATCCCAACCAAATTGCGAATAATCAAAAAGACAGAATAGAAAAACTATTAAATAAAACAATTAAAAAAGTTACGGAAGATATTGAAAGTTTTAAATTTAACACCGCTATTTCCGCTTTAATGATTTTAGTTAATGAAATGGAAAAAAATCCTAATTTGAAAATTGAAAATTATAAATTGATAATTAAATTATTATTTCCCTTCGTTCCTCATTTAGCCCAAGAGCTTTGGGAAAAGTTGGGTAATTCATCTTTGCTTGATTGCGAATTATGGCCGCAATATGATGAAAAACTGATTAAAGAAGAAGATGTTGAATTGGTTGTCCAGATAAATAATAAGGTGCGCGGGCGCATTGTTGTTAAAAGTAAGCTATCTCAAAAAGAAGTTGAACGACTTGTTTTTTCCGAAAAAAGCATAGAAAAATGGATTCAAGGAAATAAAATAAAAAAAGTGATATTTATTTCCGATAAATTGATTAATTTTATAATTTAAAATACTATTAATCTAGCATTTTGAGGCTCTTGAGGAGTAATCTATGAAGATGGATTCTGCCGCAGTGTATTGTATCGCCATAGTTGGCACTGGTCTATTGGCTTTTGCCAAATTTTTTCCAAAAGCGGAAGGTATATTTATCGCAGTCGGTTGTTTTCTTATTTTTGTTGGAGTTAATAGAGCGTTCGCTAGCGGTTATAGCGATGGGAAAAATTATTTGAAATTACACAAAGGAAATGCGGATAATGATTCTTATGATATTTCTAGTTTCAGAGAAGACGAATTTGATTAATACAAAGCCCCCGTAAAGGGCTTTTATTTTTTTATATAACCTTATACCATATTAGCAATGTGTGGAATAACGGGTTATATAGGTCCAAAAGACGGCTTGTCTACAGCATTAAAATGCTTACATGACTTAGAATATCGGGGATATGATTCAGCTGGCGTGGTGTTTTTTAACGCCGATGGCCAGTTGCGACTTATTAAGTCCGTTGGAAAGCTTATTCATTTGGACGAAAAAATTAAAGACCTTAAGGCCCAACATAAAAAAGTTGCCATTGCTCACACTCGCTGGGCAACTCACGGTATTCCTAATGAGACGAATGCGCATCCCCATCACGATTGTCTAAACAATATTTTTGTTGTCCATAATGGAATCATAGAGAATTACAGAGAGTTAAAGGCAGAGCTCATAAAAAAAGGACATAAGTTTTATTCTCAAACCGATACTGAAATAGCGGCCCACTTAATTGAAGAAAAACTTAAAAAAGAGAATAATTTTTTTTCCGCGTTTAAATTGGCCTTAAAAGAAATTAGAGGGGCTTATGCTTTTGCGGTGATTAATAAAAATGAGCCGGACATTTTATATATCGCGCGTTTGGGCAGCCCGTTAATTGTGGGTATAGGTGGTTCGACAAGCTCACCATTGCATGAATATTTTGTCGTTTCCGACCCGGCGGCTTTAGCCGGTTTGGCAAAAAAAGTTATTTACTTAAAAGACGGACAAGTTGGGCGTTTGTCTTTAAGCGGTTTTGAAATAGGGCCGGCTCGCCCTCATATTGAACATCTGGACTTAAGTCCGGAGCAGGCCCAAAAAGGAAACTTCCCACATTTTATGCTTAAAGAAATTAATGACATTCCCAATGTCATCCGCGACAGTCTTTTGGGACGTCTTTTGCCGGAAAAGAATTTAATTAAATTAGGCGGGTTGGATATGATATATAAAAAATTAAAAAATATTCGTCGCCTTGAAATAGTGGCCTGCGGAACTTCTTATTATGCGGGCATGGTGGGGGAAATGTTGTTTGAAGAAATAGCGGATTTGCCGGTGGAGTTAACTATCGCTTCTGAATTTCGTTACAGAAAAAATTCCCTGAGAAGAGATACTGGTTATTTATTTATTTCACAATCGGGAGAAACGGCGGATACTTTGGCGGCATTAAAGAAGATTAACGCAAAAAAATTATTATCTTTGGGCATTGTAAATGTTGTCGGCTCCTCCATTGCCCGAGAAACAAAAGCCGGTGTTTATAACAGGGCCGGGGCGGAAATCGGCGTCGCTTCCACCAAAGCATTTCTCTCTCAGCTTATAATTTTAACTATGATGGCGTTATATATGGCGAACAATAAATCTTCCCCATTTAAAAAGGACTTAATCAATGAATTGGGGCATATTTCCGAAAAAATAAAATTGGTTTTAAGGCAATCGGAATTGATAAAAAAAATAGCGATTAAATATCAGCCCTATAAAAATTTTCTATATTTAGGCAGGGGATATAATTACCCGACTGCTTTAGAAGGCGCTTTAAAAATAAAAGAATTGTCTTATGTTCATGCCGAAGGTTATGCCGGAGGGGAAATGAAGCATGGTCCTTTGGCGTTGATTGACGCTGATTTTCCAACAATCGCGGTGGTTACTCAAAATAGTATTTACGAAAAAATGTTATCTAATTTAGAAGAAATAAAAGCCAGAGGAGGCAAGATAATCGCAATTGCCACCAAGGGCGATAAAATGATTTCCAAAATAGCGGATGATGTTATTTTCGTTCCCGCAACATTAGAGCCGCTAGAGCCGATGGTTAATATAATTCCTCTTCAATTACTTGCTTACCATTCAGGCGTTTTAAAGGGTTATGACGTGGATAAGCCGAGAAATTTAGCTAAAAGCGTAACGGTGGAATAATATCCTTCATCCATCAACAACCACTCTCTTTCTCTCCTCAACCCCTGCCTACCGGCAGGCAGGTGTTACGGCTCATATAAATTATGACTCGCTAACAACCCCACCCCATATCCTTCATCAATAACGTCCTCGTTCAGAAT
>CAYIII010000011.1:8372-14062 GCA_964363475.1 uncultured Candidatus Saccharibacteria bacterium | reverse complement strand
CCATTAGACGATCCGGCAGTGCTTGTAATATTAGCAAAACCCCCCATTTGAAACAAATGAGGGGTTTTGCAAGCGATTAATATATTTATTGCGTTGCCTGATAGGCATTCACCAACCCCCAACCAAATAAATTATCAAATCCGGCCGCGCCCAAATCACCGGCTCTGTCTTGTAATTTATTTTGCACTTCTGTCGGGTCCCAAAGGCCATCGGCGTCTAAATCATAGGCGCCAACCGGAGTATTTAGAACTAACGCGGCAGAACCGGCCACATGAGGCGAGGCCATTGACGTTCCAGACAAAGTTGCGTACCCGCTTCCCTTGTAAGCAGAGTAAATACTGACGCCCGGAGCCGCTAAATCAACTTCCGGTCCGCGACTGGAGAAAGAAGCCAAATTATTATTAGAATCAGTGGCCGATACCGCGATTACTTCGGGATAAGCCGCTGGAAAACCAACCGCCGCGCCGCTATTGCCGGCGGCGGCTACCAAAACTACGCCGGCATTGCGAGCGGCAATAATCGCATCGTGAAAAGATTGAATATTAGACGATGTTCCTAAGCTCATATTAGCAACTTTCATACCATTGGCCGCCGACCACTGCAGGCCCTCAATTACATCAGAAAGATAACCGGAGCCATTGGCACCTAAAACCTTTACTGCGTAAAGATCGACTAACGGAGCAACTCCAACCACGCCCACAGCGTCATTCAACGCGCCAATAATGCCGGCGACATGAGAACCGTGTCCGTTATCATCATTCCAGCCCTTGCGAGAGACAATAGTGTTCACGCCCCCTTTAATATTATTTTTTAAATCCGGATGGTCTTTGGAAATGCCCGTATCAATAACGGCAACTTTAATAGGATTAGCGTTATTGCCAGTCGGCCAAACTAAATCAGCATCAATTCTATCTACACCCCAGGGTAAAACCTGCGCCGCCTGAATTGAAACGGGCTTCGCCAAAGCAAGCACTTCTACATCATCATCAACCCTCAAAACTTTCGGATTTTTCTTCAATAAATTCACCGCTGTTTCATTTGATAACAAAACAACAGAACCACCAATTATGTCCAAATCCTTATGTTTGAACCCGCCATGTTTTTTAATTAAATTGTCTTGTTCCCCCCTGTCAGAACCACTAACACCGTCTTTCCAAACAACAATCTTACGAACCCCTCCTTCGGCCACGACCGGACTAAAATTTAAAAACGAACTGACAAAAGCAACTAATAATAAATAATTAATGTTTTTCATAATGGGCTCATTCTATCATAAGTTTTCAATTAAAGCAAGCTCTATGGGAATATGCGGAAAAGGGGAATATCGCATATCGCTGTAAGCCCTTATAAGCGACCGCAATAAACTAACCAGCTTTTCTTTGCTTATTTTTTGGCTATGAATTTTTATTTTGCCGATTTCGTCTTTAATCAAGTCCTTTTGAAAAACCGCTTCCATATTTTTATCACAGCTTAAAGCCAGCACTCTGCGCAAATAATTTATTAATTCTTTATTGAACTCCGTCAAATTAGCGCCGGAGTCATTGAGTTGATGCAAAAATTGCAAACTGCCGCTTAAATTGCGATTCATAATCAAATCGGTCAAATCCGCTATCCTTTTAAATCCAACCTTACCGATTATATTTTCAACGACTTTCAAATCGGCCTCTCCGGACAACGAAACGACCTGGTCTAAAAGGGACTCGGCATCGCGCAAACTGCCCTCTGCCGCTGACGCAATCAATTCTGTCGCGTCATTGGTAATTTTAAATTTTTCTTTGGCGATTATGATTTTTAATTTTCCGATAATATCCGCCAAAGATAATTTATTAAAATGAAAACGCTGGGCTCTGGAAGATATCGTGGCGGGAATTTTTTCGTATTCAGTGGTGGCTAAAATCAAAATTGCGTGTTCCGGCGGTTCTTCCAGTGTTTTTAAAAGCGCGTTAAAGGCCTCTTTGGTCAACATATGCGCCTCATCAATAATAAATACCTTATAACGGCAAGAATTGGGGAAGAGCCGGATGCTGTTTTTCAAGTCGCGAATTTCATCTATGCCTCTGTTTGACGCCGCATCAATCTCTATCACATCCATTGCCTGACCGTTGTCAATTTCCCGACACACCGAACATCTATTGCAGGGCTCGCCTAATTTACGCAAGCTGTCTTCCGATGAACAGTTGGCAATTTTTGCCACCAAACGCGCCGTTGTCGTTTTGCCAGTTCCTCTCGGCCCGTAAAAAATATAAGCGTGGGCAAGTTTCTTTTTTTTGGCGGCATTGCGAAAAACATCAACCAAATAGGACTGGCCAATTAGGTCGTCAAAGTTTTTTGGTCTATATTTACGATAAAGCGCCAAGGACATAGAATTAAAATACAAAATAATATTGTAACTTACAATGAATCTGAAAAATAACGCAATTCAACCGCTCGTTTTTGTGTTAGTTGTTTTATTTTCTTTGATGTTAACTCAACCCAAAAAAAATGATTTTCAAAAAAACGACATAATTGATAAAAATATACTTTCTTCCAGCTTAATAATTAACGCGGCGCCCGCGAAGGAATCAACTTTGTCATTACCGTTTAATTTTGAAGGGCAATCCGCCTTAGCCCGAGAACTAAACGGCGAAACAATATTTTACGAATTGAATTCCAAACAACGCTGGCCGATTGCTTCTCTGACCAAACTTATGACCAGCGTCATTGCTTTGGAAAAAATAGAGAAAAACGACCAAACGGAAAATTTAATAAAAGCAATGATGCTGATATCCGACAACGACGCGGCGAACCGATTGGCTAACATATTTGGCTATGATAATTTTATAAAAGCCATGAACCAAAAAGCAAAAGAATTGGGCATGGACCAAACTAGCTTTTTTGACCCCAGTGGTTTATCATTTTTGAACCAATCAACCACCAATAATCTGTATAAACTGGTGCGTTATATCAGCATATACCGCCCCCAAATACTACAATGGAGCAGGGAAAAAGAATTGAATATTGACGGCTTAAAATATGTTAATATAAACAAATTCGTTGAACGTGCGGATTTTCTTGGAGGCAAAACCGGTTGGACGGACGAAGCAAGCGGAAATTTAATATCGGTCTTTTCTTCGCCGAAAAAACCGATATTAATTATTGCTCTTGGAACCGCAAATAAAATTGAAAGGTTTGAACAAACAAAAAATTTATTAGAATGGATTTTTCAGTATTACAGGCTGTAAAAGTTTTCAGCGTATCTATTATCTCTTTTTTGGCGGCTTTATTATTTGTGCCCGTAATAACAAAAATTTTATTTAAATATCAGGCCAACAAACAAATTAGAACCAGCGAAAGAGCCCCGATATTCTCCCAGCTCCACCAAAAAAAAAGCGGCACGCCGACGGCCGGAGGAGTCATCATTTGGGGAACCGTTATTTTATTGGTAATAATTTTTTGGTTTCATCCCTTACTAAATTTTGTGGACCGCGCTCAAACCTATTTGCCGATAGCAACCATATTAATAGCCGGAATTTTGGGATTATGCGATGACATCTTGGGCATCTTGAAAATTGGTCCTCACGGAGGGGGACTGTCGGTGAGGCACAAATTAGCATTGTACACATTTGTTGCCTTTATTGGAGCGGTTTGGTTTTACTATCGTTTGGGATGGGATGTTCTTAATGTTCCTTTTTGGGGAAATGTAAGCATTGGCTGGTTATACATCCCATTTTTTATGTTTATCATTATTGCCAGCGCTTTTTCCGTAAATGAAACGGATGGGCTGGATGGATTAGCGGGCGGAGTGATGCTTTTCGCTTTTTCCGCGCTAACAGTCGTTGCTTTTGCATTAGGACGTTTCTCATTGGCATCTTTCAGCGCCGCTATAGTAGGTTCTTTGCTTGCCTTCCTTTGGTTTAATATTTATCCGGCAAAATTTTTTATGGGCGATACGGGGGCTATGGCTCTGGGAATTACCTTAGGAGTCATGGCAATGTTAACCAATACAGCGTTATTTTTACCGTTTTTTGCTTTTATTCCAGTTATTGAATCTTTATCTGTAATAGTCCAATTGACCAGTAAAAAACTTTTCGGCAGGAAAATATTTTTATCAACACCCATTCATCATCACTTTGAAGCAATCGGATGGCCGGAATCACAAATCACAATGAGATTCTGGATTGTTTCAGTGGTAACGACAATGATTGGATTGATACTTTTCTTTTTAAATAGATTTTTGTAAAGCAAATTCATCGGCTAAATCTATCCGCATGCTATAATTTAATCAATGATTCTCATTAAAAACGTCAAGATTATTGACGGTTCCGGCAAACCCGCCTTTCCGGGAGATGTTTTAATTTCCGGAGAAAAAATATCGGCCATCGGAAATCTTTCCAATAAAAAAACAGAAACCGTAATAGAGGGACTGGGCAATTATTTGGTTCCCGGATTTATAGACATTAATTCAGAAATTGACCATGATTTATCAATTTTTACCAATCCCAAACAACAGGACTTAACAAAACAAGGAGTAACAACAGCGGTCGGGGGACACGGAGGGACATCCTTAGCGCCGCTTCTGTACGGCTCGTTAAAATCAATGCAAAAATGGACGGACATTAATCAAGTTAATATCAACTGGCACGATTTTCAGGAATTTACCCAAACAATAAAAAAACTGCCGATGGGAGTTAATTTTTGCAGTTTAATAGGACATTCAACCATAAGAAGAGATATAGCGGGAGAAAATTCCACCGATTTAACAGACCCTGAGATGTCAATATTTAAAGCAACCGTAGAACAAGCCCTAAAAGACGGCGCCAAAGGATTATCAACCGGCTTAAATTATCTTCACGGACGACAGACGCCGCAAAAAGAAATAAAAGAATTGGTTTCTATTGTGGCAAAATATAATGCCATTTATACCACTCATCTCCGAAACGAAAAAGAGGGGATAGTAAAATCAATCAACGAGATATATGACACTTATAAAAAAACCGGAGCCAAAACCATTATCAATCGTTTCCTGCCGTTTCTGGGTTTTGAAAAAGAATTTGAATTGGGATATGAAATTGTCCAAAGGGGCGGAGACGGATTTTTCTTTGCCGTTTCTCCAACGGACATTAACATTATTCCTCTCTACACATTGCTTCCACTCTGGGCGCAAAAAGGCAATTTGCAGGAAATGACGCTCATAATAAAAAATCCGATTAATGAAAAAAAAATAATAGCGGAACTGCCAAAAATAAAAGGCGATTCTATAATTATGAAAGCGTATGAGCATAATTATTTAATCAATAAGACCATTAAAAATTTTGCGGAAAATAGAAGCATTGGTCAAGGCAAGGCCCTTTTAGAATTAATGAGAATGACCAGCTTAAGAGGATTGATTGCGGTAAAAGATATTAATTATGAATTGATATTAAAATTAATTGAGGATAATAAAGCGCTAATCAAACCCCCGTTTAATAACTTCTTGTCTGTGGCTAATGAAAAACGCTGGCCGTTGGAAAAAGCCATTGCCAAAATAACTTCTCTGCCCGCTCAAATTTTAAATTTGAAAAATAGGGGGATGATAAGGGAAAATTACTTTGCCGATTTAGTTTTGTTAAATAATAATGAAGCGCAAAAAGTTGTGATAAACGGGGAATCAAATTTTGGCCATATCCTGCATGACAAGACCCGTTAGAAATGAAAAAATTTAAAATTTTAAA
>CAYIII010000011.1:0-8272 GCA_964363475.1 uncultured Candidatus Saccharibacteria bacterium | reverse complement strand
GGCCATATCCTGCATGACAAGACCCGTTAGAAATGAAAAAATTTAAAATTTTAAAAAGCGGCGGCCATAATGACTACACTGTTATATTCACTGCCGTATTATTAATTATTTTTGGTTTATTTATTTTAAGCAGCGCCTCGTCATATTTGGCGGCGGAAGACATTGGAAATAGTTATTACTACTTAAAACATCAAATTCTTTATGGATTAAGTTTGGGTCTGATGGGATTTTTTCTGGGCGCAAAAATTTATTATCGCTATCACGAAAAATTGGCATTGCCATTATTAATTATCGGGGTCGCCCTTCTATTATTAATATTTACGCCTCTTGGAATAAATATTGGGGGCGCGACGCGCTGGATTCAAATAGGTCCCGTTAGTTTCCAGCCGTCAGAAATAATAAAATTGATATTTATAATTTACCTTGCCGCTTGGTTAAGTCACGACGACGAAAGACAGAAAAATTTCGCCAAGGGATTTGTTCCGTTTTTAATCATTTTAGGTTCAATATTATTTTTATTAATTAAACAGCCGGCTACCAGCACTGCTATAATTTTAGCCACAACATCAATAGCCATGTATTTTGCGAGTGGAACTCGTCTTGTTTATATAATTTCCATCACAGCTCTTGCCGTCTTGGTATTAGGCATCGCCGTTTATATCAGCCCCTATCGTTGGGATAGGGTCTCTGCTTTTTTAAATCCGGAAAAAAATCTGCACACTTCGGGATATCAAGTAAATCAAGCTAAAATTGCCATTGGTTCCGGCGGTCTTTGGGGGGTGGGCTATGGCCAATCAACAACAAAAATAAATTATTTACCGGAACCGCTCCACGATTCAATATTCGCGGTCGTTGCCGAAGAATTCGGATTCATCGGCAGTATCACTTTAATAGGACTCCTACTTATGCTTGTTTTAAGAATATTTTTGATTGCCAAAAGAGTGGGGGATAAATTTGGACAGTTGTTATTAGTTGGATTCGGAAGCTTGATTGCCCTGCAATCTTTTGTTAATATCGGAGCGATTTCTGGGCTATTACCCCTAACCGGCACACCACTGCCGTTTATCAGTTATGGCGGGACGGCTCTGGCTATTTTTATGACAATTATAGGAATTACAAATAACATATCCAAATATTCTAACAGATGAAAATTCTTTTAACCGGTGGAGGAACGGGCGGTCACATATACCCATTAGTAAGCGTGGCGAAGAAATTAAAACAACCGGCTGAAATTAGATATTATGGGCCTAACAGCAGTTACAATAATTATCTTACATCGGAGAACATCGTCGTGAAAAAAATATTAGGCGCTAAATTTCGCCGTTATTGGTCCTGGTTAAGTTTTATAGATTTAGTAAAAATACCAATCAGCATTATTCAATCGCTGTTAAAGGTGGCTTTATTTATGCCCGATGTCGCCTTTTCTAAAGGGGGGACAGGCGCGCTTCCGGTTCTTTTGGCATGCTGGATATATGGAATACCAATAATTATTCACGAATCGGACACAGTACCCGGCATTACCAATAGATTATCGGGGAGAATGGCTAAAAAAATTGAACTAGGATGGGATTATACTAAAAAATATTTTCCGAATAAAAATACGAGTGTGGTTGGAATACCATTAAGAGATGAGATTGTCAATGGGAAGATAAATAAACCGGAAGCAAAAAAAAGTTTTGGTTTTAAAGAAAATGATTTTGTGGTTTTAATTTTGGGCGGGTCGCAGGGGTCGCAAAGAATTAACAGTTTTATATTAAAAAATTTAGAACTTTTTTTGTCTAAATTTCAAATATTGCATCAAGTTGGTTCGGCTAATTATAAAAATTGGCCGGAAAACGTTACAGAGAAATATAAGGCCTTTGCTTTTTTTGAAAATAATATCGGCGCGGCTTATTCGGCCGCCGACTTAATAATATCTCGTTCCGGCTCGTCCATATTTGAAATAGCATTTTTTGAAAAACCTTCAATTTTAATTCCTTTGCCGGAATCAGCCAATAATCATCAAAAAATTAACGCCTATGAATATATTAAAAACGGCGCGGGTATTGTTATGGAAGAAAATAATCTTTCCGCTAAAACGTTCTTAAATCAAATAGAAAAAATACTTTCTGATAAAAATTTATACAATCAAATGTCTTCTGCGGCTAAATTATTTGCAAAGCCGGACGCGGCAAAAATTATAGCCGAAGATATATTGGCTGTGGATAACCTTATCTGAAAATGATATAATTACCCTATGAAAGTTCGGGTAAGGATAGCCCCTTCACCGACGGGTTTTTTACATATAGGTACAGCTCGTACCGCTCTTTTTAATTATCTTTTTGCTAAAAAAAATAATGGGCAATTTATTTTGCGCATTGAAGATACCGATTTAGAAAGGTCTGATAAAAAATTTGAAAAAGATGTAATAGAAAGCTTGCATTGGTTGGGACTGGATTGGGATGAGGGGCCAATAAATATTGCCGCTGAAGGACAACTGCTTGCCAATCAATACAAAGGCGATTTCGGGCCGTACAGACAAAGCGAGCGGCTGGATATCTATGAAAAATATCTCAAGCAACTATTAGATAAAGGAAACGCGTATTATTGCTATTGCTCCAAAGAGGAATTAGAAGAAGAAAGACAAGCCATGCTTTCTCAAGGATTGGCTCCCAGATACAGCAGGCACTGTCTTAACAATCCGCCCAAAAATAGAGAACCGCAACTCATCAGATTTAAAATGCCGGAAAGAAGGGTCTCTTTTAAAGATATGATTAGGGGGGAAATTAGTTTTGATACCGCAATGATGGGCGATATAGCGATAGCTAAAAATACGAGGACGCCGCTTTACAATTTTGCCGTTGCCATTGACGACCAAGAAATGCAGATAACCCATGTAATAAGGGGCGAGGACCATATTGCCAACACGCCGAAGCAAATTCTTCTTAGCGAGGCCTTTGGTTTTAATAAACTTCATTACGCCCATTTGCCTCTTATTCTTGACCCCGACAGAAGCAAAATGTCTAAAAGATTTTCCGCGACTACCATTGAAGAATACAAAAGACAGGGACATCTGCCGGAAGCCGTAATAAATTTTCTCTCTCTTTTAGGCTGGCACCCCCAAGACAATCAAGAAATTTTTTCGTTGGAGCAATTAATTCAGGCAATGGATTTATCAAGAGTGCAAAAAGCCGGCGCTGTTTTTAATGCCGATAAATTGGCTTGGATTAATGCCCAATATGTCAAAAAGCTGTCTGACGAAAAAATACTTCAAAAATTAAATTGGGAAATTTCTGATAAAAACCTGAAAATAATAAAACTATTTAAGGACCGCGCCCAAACCATCAATCAATTCGCGGACTTGTCTTTGTTTTTCTTTCAACTGCCGGATTATGACGCGCAAATATTGGGATGGAAAGATATGGCGAAAGAAAAAATTATAAAATCATTGCAAGCGGTTTATAAATTAATTGAGGAAAATAAAGAGAAAGACATTCCGGAAATAGCGGAGAAAAGAGGACGGGGGGAAATATTTTGGCCGCTTAGGGCATCTCTTTCCGGCCAAAAAGAATCTCCGGGCCCGTTAGAAATAATAGACGCGTTGGGCAAGGAAGAGTCCTTGAGAAGAATTCAAATCGCCATTAATAAGCTACAATAAAATTAATAATAATGAAGCGCTTTTTATCAGTCATATTTTTTGTTGTTTTTGCGTTAACTAACAAAGCATGGGGCATTTTAGCTCCGGAAGAGTTGCAAAACGCCTTGTTTGATAAATCCAAACAATTACAAGAAATTAATAATAAAATTCAGGAAACGCAAAAAACTCTGCTGGAAACAACGGAAAAGAGCCAATCATTGCAACAAGAATTAAAAAAGGCCAGTAGTAATATTTATCAGCTTGGTTTAAATATTAATCTTAGCGAAGTAACTATAGATAAACTAAGTTTAGAAATTGAGTCCTTGCAGTATGATATAGACAAAACGCAACAAAAAATTGACCTTAAAAAAAGCGCGATAAATAAGATTTTAAGAGAAATACAATCGCAAGACGACGAAGACCCTTTAATAGTATTTTTAAAAAACAAAACTCTGGCGGAGGGAATTGCGGAAAACAAATCCCTTAGCGATGTTAAAAACCAATTATATGGAGAAGAGAAAGAACTGCGAGAACTCAAATCAAATTTGGACGAGAAATTAGAAATTGCGTCCAAAAAGAAATCCAGCAAAGAGAAAGAGCAACAAAATTTGAAAGTCCGCAAAACTCTAGTGGAAGACGAAAAGAAAGAAAGGCAAAAATTATTATCCGATACTAAAAATCAGGAGAAAGTTTACCAGCAGATAATCAGCGATTTAGCGAAAAAACAGGTTCAAATCGCCGAAGAAATTGAACAATTTGAAGCGGAATTGCGTTCTAAAATTGACCCCAACGCCTTGCCCGCCCGTAGAGCCGGCGTTTTAAGTTGGCCTATTATTGGACGCAAAATGACTCAAAATTACGGGGCAACGTCCTTTGCCCGCTATGGTTATAAAGGTAAATGGCATAATGGCATAGATATTGGGGCGCCGATTGGAACGACTGTAGTGGCTCCAGACGACGGAATTGTCCTCAATACCGGCAATCAAGACCAATTTTGCCGAAAAGGAGCGTATGGAAAATACATAGTGATAAGGCACTCAAACAATTTAGTAAGCTTATTTGCCCATCTTTCGCAGATGTCCGTCTCCCCCGGTTCGCAAATTAAAAGGGGAGATGCCATTGGATATGTCGGCAACACCGGTTATTCTACCGGTTCTCATCTGCATTTTACTGTTTACGATGGAAATAGCTTCAGTATGAGGTCAAGCAGAACCTGCGGCCCAATGCCATCGGGAGGTGACATCAACCCATTAAATTATTTGGACTCTCAAGGATTAGCTTTGTACATTGAATCTATAGGCCAAAGTGGCGGTTTATTTGAGTCAGAAAACGAACATCATCACAATCATAATGAGTAGTATGTCGCAAAAGGTATATTGTGCGACAGTGTAAAGCCAATCCCCTTGTAAATAAAATTCTATGATAGAATTACGCAATGTATAAATTTAATAATGCCGACCACTTCAAAGAGCAATGCGGATATACCATAGACGACATCTGGTATCCCCGAGTCACTAAAATAGTAGAGATAAAAGCCAAACCGGCATTATATAAATTTTACGCGGAGCTCGGAACGTTTCAGGCCGGTGAAGATATAAAAAACAAGTCAGCCGCCGAAGGAACGCTAATTCATGAAGCATTTGAAAAAATTTTAATAGGGGAATCCCCCGCCATTGACCCCTCAATCGCTCCCGCGATAAAAGCGGCCGTGAATTTTATAAGCAAAAACAAAATCCAGGTCTCTCCGGAATATGTGGAAAAAAGAGTTGTTAATCCAAGGCATCGCTATGCGGGCACGGTGGACACATTGGCCCTGATAGATGGCAAGTTCGGCGTTTTAGACATCAAAACATCGCAAGCAATATACAGAGATTATAATTTGCAAACATCGGCTTATGTTGACGCCTTAAAAGATCAATTTAAAAATTTGCAGACCCGTTGGATTATGCGTATTGACCAAATTAGAACTTGTGAAATATGCGGTTCCTCTATGAGAAGCAAGGGCGGAAGAGATAAAATACGAAAACCATATCCTCTGCCCTATGGCTGGAAAGATTGCGTGGACAAGGAGGGCTGTGGAAAACATGAGTGGATGGAATTAAAAGGAGTGGTTGAATTAAAGGAATTTCCCTATTGGCAAGAGGATTTTCAGGCCTTTTTAGGGGCAAAAAAATTATGGGAGTGGGAAAACGAGTATTGGTTAAAAAAAGTTAACTATTTGCTATAATTAAACTATGAGACAAATTTTTTCTTTTTTGTTAGTCGTTTTTTTATTAAGCAATAATTTATTGGTCGTCGATGCGGCATACTCCCCTTCACGTCCCCCTTCTTGGTATCAGAGGTTTTTTTATAAAAATAGAAAATTACCAGACGCTAAAAGCGATTCTAGATTAACAAATAAGAAAAATAGAAGATTGTTGGGCGCTTATTATAATGCTTATATGGCTCAAAAAATAAGACCAATGGCAAACAACAATAATTGGTTGTATTTAGCGCAGTCACTCAACAGAGACAAACAGCTGACGACAAAATCTAATTATCAAGACCAGTATTGGAAAAAAGTTAATACTGTTTCTGATATTGTAACTAAGGCGTTGCCCACTACTCTGGTTTATACCGGAATATCCGGCTCATTTACTTCCGGAGGAAGCGGAATTAATTATTTCAATGAGTCCAGTAACATTCAGCCAGGCCTCATTTCATGTTTAACAGAAGTTTTACAGGGCAAGATTAATACGGGAATATTAGATGAAGAATTGGAGGTCTATGGATATTTACTATGGTTCTTTGATGAAACCGTAGACGCAATAAGCAGAATTCACAAATCTGACTCATCAGACAACAAAAAAATTGAGGATATGGTTGCTATAGTTAACGGCTGTAAAAAATTAGGCAAATCTTCTTTTGCTTCCGTTACGGATTATAAAAACAAGATATTGGAGACAATGAATAAAGACATATTAATATCCGCGCCCACTAAAACAACAAAAGCCACGGTAGATAGCGTTGAAATAACGGTTTATGGAGAATTCAGTAAAGTTGGTTTTGAAAATAAAGGCAAAATAAACAATTGCAATACTTTTGTTAATGAAAGTGGAAGCGGTTCAATAGAATGGTCATCGCCGGAAAAAGCCGGAGTAACCGATAATGTTAAAGCAAATGCGACTACGGCGCCCAATAAAGAAACAAAATGGCTTAAGGTAACTAATTGTAAATTCTTTATTGCATCTAACGCTAAAAAAGTTGACGGCATTAAAGTAAAGATAAAAAGAGGCACGGAGGGGGGCACAGAAGTAATTAAGGATTTATCAGTTAAATTAGTAAAAGGCGGGAGTATGGTCGGCACGGATAATGCGAGTACCACAGCATGGACAGCTAGCGATGTCACGGCTATATATGGTTCCGAAAGTGATACGTGGGGATTAAATTGGGAGCCAAAAGACATTAATGACCTAGGATTTGGAGTTGCGATAGCCGTAAAAAATGAAGGAGTCGCTCCAGTCGCCGCTAAAACGGTTGCCGCCGTAACAACTGCTCAAACCGCTCCTGTTACGCCACAGCCAGCTAAACCGGTTTTAGCTCCAGAAACGCCAATTTCTAAGATGGTTAAATATATCACCACGATTCCTCTTAAATTAGGAAGTAAGGGTGAAAATGTTGCCACGCTTCAAACAGAAGTTTTGGCTAAAGTTAAAATGGGACCACAAGCGGAAAGCTTGGCCTCTTCATTTAAAAAAGGAACGATTAAACCGGGAACATACGGAGCGACAACCGCCGATGCCGTCTTCTTTATGAAAAATGTTTTGGCCGCCTGGGCAGATAAAAATAAAAAAACCGACGACGCTGATTTTGCTCAAATAATAAAAGAAGTCAAAGCCAAGAATAAAGATTTTACTTATTCTACTTGGAACGCCTTCTTGAAATACGTAAAGGCGAACGGGGGTTAATCCCGCACCTTTTGTCTATCCGTGTCTTATAACCAACACATCTCCCTCCTGCACAATATAGTCCTTTCCCTCTAATCTTATCCATCCTTTTGTTTTTGCTTGTTGCCATCCCCCCGCTTCAAGCAGTTTTAAATTGTTAATTACTTCCGCTCTGATAAATTTTTTCTCAAAGTCCGTATGTATTACTCCCGCGGCTTGAGGCGCTTTAGAGCCCTTAATAATTGTCCAGGCTCTCGTCTCTTTTTCTCCGGTTGTAAAAAAACTTATTAAATTAAGAATTTTATACGCTTCTTTAATTAAAAAAGACATATCGGGACTTTCTTTTAAGTCAGATACGATATAAGCGGAACCCTCATTATTTATTTTGTCTTTTAAGGCCTGACTCATATCTTCTTCTTTGCCGTTTATAAAGTATATTTTTGGTTTGATAGCAAGGAGATTTATTTTTTCTTTGGATTCTAAGTCCTTTAACTTCAACTCCGTGTCAATAATTTCCAGGTCACGGATAGGGTCCACGGAATTTTCCACATGAATAATATCTTCGTCTTTAAAAATTCTTAAAACTTCAACTATGGCATTTACTTCTCTTATATGAGAAAGAAATTTATTGCCTAACCCCTCCCCCTTATTGGCCCCCTTGACCAAGCCGGCAATATCATAAAATTCAACCACCGCCGGAATCTTTTTAACTGATTTGCTAAGTTCGGCT
>CAYIII010000010.1:0-15237 GCA_964363475.1 uncultured Candidatus Saccharibacteria bacterium | reverse complement strand
TAACTCTTATCGTATCTCCGATATTAATAAACAAGGGAACGGCAATTTTTGCTCCGGTTTCTAATTCAGCTATTTTAGTACCGCCTTGAGCGGTATTACCCCTTTCTCCCGGCGGAGTGTCTTTAACTGTTAAATCAACTTTGATAGGTCCTTTTATATTAATTATTTTATCTCTAAATTTTAAAGAGAGAACTTCGGTGTTGGACTTCAAAAATTGTCCTTGCGGTCCCACAATTTCTTCAGTGAGAAAAAATCTATTGGCCGGATTATCTTTCTCGGAAAACCAATACTGGTCTTTATTATGATAAAGATATTGCACTGGTTCCCTGGCAATCTCCACTTCTTCAAAATTTTCGTTTTGGTGAAAATTCCTGGTAATAACTTTGCCGTTAAGTAAATTTTTCATTTTAACTTGAGCCACCGCCTTTCTTTGCTGCATTCTCAAAAAAGAATATTCTAAAACTTCATACGGAGCGCCTTCATAAATAAAGACAGTGCCTATTCTTAAATCATTATAATCAAGCATATATAACGGAGAATTATATCAAAAAAATAAATAAAATCAATATGCAAGATGGGTGGCAGGAACATTCCCATTCACCAGAGACGGCTTATTATCTTCAGGAACCAGCTGTTCCCGTCCCTGCGAGACGGGACAGCTTACCGGCTCGGCTCGCTGCTTTTTGTTTTTGAATATTATAACAAAAAGACCATGCCAGCGCGGCCTCCGCCAGTTTCCTTCAGACAATAAGCCGTCTCTGGCAATTTTGCGAGACAATGTTCCTGTCAGAACCCGTTTTATTGTATTGGCACATCATATTTTTGACCAAAAATAAATATCGTGTTAATTTAGGTAATTAGTAAAAAAGTGGAAATGCGACCTAAAAAAACAAAAAAAGTTTATCCTGAGCCGAGTCGAAGGGTTTTTGTAGCTATGAGCGGGGGCGTGGATAGTTCTGTCGCCGCCGCGCTTTTAAAAAAGCGCGGTTTTAATGTTATAGGAGCTCATATTAAATGTTTTAATATAGATGGTTGTGAGAAAAAAGACGCAGAGGACGCCAAGCGCGTTGCCGAACAGCTAAATATTCCCTTTTATATTTTTGATTTAGAAAAAGAATATAAGGAAAAAGTCGTCCAATATATGGTGGAAGAATATCAAAAAGGATTAACGCCTAATCCCGATGTTATGTGTAATAAAGAAATTAAATTCGGATTATTTTTTGATAAAGCGATGAAGTTGGGAGCGGATTATATTGCCACCGGACATTACGCGAGAATCGGAAAACCAAAGTCCGGCCCAATGTCTTTACTAACCGCGCGAGACCAAAATAAAGACCAGTCCTACTTTCTCTGGACGCTCGCTCAAAACCAACTCAAGCGCTGTCTTTTCCCCATAGGCGACTATAAAAAATCAGAAGTAAGAAAGTTAGCCAAAAAATTTAACCTCTTAACATCGGAAAAAAAAGATTCTCAAGGAATTTGTTTCTTGGGCAAAGTAGCCATAAAAGATTTTCTGAAACAATATATTCCGGCAAAAAGAGGAACGGTTTTAACCGCGTCGGGCAAAAAAATAGGCGAACATGACGGCTCTCATTTCTATACCATTGGCCAGCGGCGTGGATTAAATATCGGCGGCGCAAAATCACCTCTGTATGTAGCTGAAAAAAATGCGAAAAAAAATACATTGATAGTTGTCGAAGGAGAAAAAAATCCGATGTTATACAAAAAAGATATTCTGCTGAAAGAAATAAATATTATTAATCCCGAAACTAAACTAGGGACTTCGGGGTTGGACGTTTTTGCAAGAGTCCGTTACAGGCAACCTCTTGCTAAAGCGAAACTTTATAAATTATCAAATATGAGCTGCAGAATGGTTTTTTCGCATCCCCAAAAATTTGTCGCTCCCGGACAATCGGCTGTTTTTTACTCGGTTTGCAGTAAAAATAAAGCATTGCTGGGCGGGGGAGTAATTTGTTAGAATCGGGCAAATGTTATTGCACGATATATTTTTTTGGCTGTCTATTTTCTTCTTAATCGGCGTTTCTCTCGCTTCTTTAATCCCCAGTTTTTTATTCGCCACGACAACCGCTTTTTTATTTTTTGTCATTTTTTTGCTTTTTGATAAAAAACATTTGGCGTTGCTTTCGTTGATAATAATAATAGGGACAACATATTATATTATTTTTGATTTTTATCAAAAACCAAAAGGCGTCACCGCTGAAGGACTGAGTCCTGAGCTCGCCGAAGGAATAATAATTCAGACCAAACAACGCCTTAATTATCAGGAACTTGTTTTAGATAATAAAATAAAAATAATCACGAACAGATATCCGCAATATTATTACGGCGACCAAATTATATTCCGAGGGAAAATTAAATCCGCCAACTGGCGGACAAACTCTCCGCATTTTATCGGCTTTGTAAGCTATCCGGAAATTGACTTAATAGCAAAAAATAAGGGCAATCCGATAAAAGCCAACTTAATTAAACTAAGAATCGCTTTTGAAAAAAATATTAAAAGGGTCTTGCCTCACGATAAAGCCGTTTTTCTTTCCGGATTAACTATGGGCGATGTCAGCGAAATATCTCCGGACTTTGACAAAAAATTAAAAGCCAGCGGCACTTCCCACCTGGTCGCCCTGTCCGGTTATAACATTAATATAATAATTGACAATTTGGGCTGGTTTCTCGGATTTTGGCCAACGATTTTGTTTATTCTCGCTTTTGTAATCATGACCGGAGCCGAAGCGTCTTTGGTAAGAGCCGCCATTATGGGCGTCATTTTGATTGTGGCCCGAAAAAGCCAAAGAATTTACCAGCACCGCAACGCCATAACTTTCACGGCGCTAGCAATGGTTTTGTATGACCCAAAAATCTTGGTTTTTGATTTGGGTTTTCAGCTTTCCTTTTTGGCGCTCTTGGGGATTATTTATATAAAACCTTTTTTGGAAAAAATAACTCGTTGGAAAAGCGAAATTGTTTGGCCCACCATTGCCGCCCAACTTGCGGTTCTTCCTCTTATAATGATAAAATTTGGCGGATTTAATCCTTTGTCTCCGTTAGCCAATATTCTCATTGCTCCCGCCATTCCATATACAATGGCTTTGGGATTTATGGCCGGAACAACAGGGTTTGCGTCATACCATCTTTCTTTTTTAATAGCGTGGTTTGCTAATATTTTTTTGACCTATGAAACGATTATCATTAATCTTTTTGCTGTTTCTTTTTAATATTGCCGCGTGGGTTCAGGTTTGGGGCATTTATAAAAACAACAGCGAGCCCGCAAAACTATATTTTTTAAATGTGGGCCAAGGCGACAGCGAGTTAATAGATTTCGGGGATGTTCAATTTCTTATTGACGGTGGCCCCAACGCGCAAGTTTTAAGCAATCTGGAAAAAATATTATCAACCACCGACAGATATATTGATTTAATTATTTTAACCCATCCGCATCTGGACCACTTTGGCGGTTTAATTGACGTTTTTCAGAATTATGAGGTAGGAATTTTTATGGACAACGGCATGAAGCACGAAATTTCCCAATACAAAGATTTTCAAAAAAAAATTTCTAACAGCCCCATTCAATATTTAACCGCGCGGGAAGGAGACAAAATAAAATATAAGAATTGGACAATAGAAATTATTGCGCCACTTTCGGACGCTCCGCTTTCAACTAAAAACCTTAAAGACATTCACGATAAAACTATTGTTTTCAAATTGAAAAACGAAAATTTCAGCGCATTATTTACCGGAGACATAAATTTTGCGGTGGAAGAAGAATTATCGCAAAAATATAAACAATGGCTATCGGCGGATTTATTGAAAGTCAGCCATCACGGCTCTAAAAATTCCACAAGCGATAAATTTCTAAAATTCGTAAAACCTAAAATTGCCGTCATTGGAGTGGGGAAAAATTCTTATGGACACCCCAATCCGCAAGCAATCAACAGGATAAAAAATGCTGGCGCGTCTATTTATACAACCATAGACAACGGACTGATTAAGGTTGTTCCTAAAAAAGAAAATTTGCATATCTTCAGCGAAAAATATTAGAATAAATATCATCATGGAAAGAACTTATGCGTCGGAAATCGGATTGAAAGAGGGGAATAAAACCGTTCTAATGGGCTGGGTTGGAGCAAGAAGAGACCATGGAAAAATAATATTCATAGACATAAGAGACCAGCGCGGCATCGCTCAATTGGTTTTTTTGTCAAAAGAAAAAGAACTGTTTGAAAAAGCGAGCCATCTTCGCCCCGAATGGGTAATTAAAGTATCGGGCGTGGTAAATAAAAGGCCCGAAAATCTGGTTAATTTAGAATTAACGAGCGGCAAATGGGAGATGCTTGTCAGCGACTTAGAAATTTTAAACCAATCAGAAACGCCGCCCATCGCCGTTGATACCGATGGTTATGAGATAGGAGAAGAAAGCAGATTGAAATACCGTTATCTGGATTTGCGCCGACCTCGTTTGCAAAAAAACATAACGGCGCGCCACGAAGTAGTCAGTTTTATCAGAGATTATCTTAATGAAAAGGACTTTATAGAAATTGAAACGCCCGTTATTTCTAAAGCCAACACGGAAACCGGCGCGCGCAATTATTTGATTCCCTCAAGGATTTATCCCGGAAAATTTTACGCGTTGGCGCAATCGCCGCAACAATACAAACAACTATTGATGGTTTCCGGATTTGAAAGATATTTTCAAATAGCCAAATGTTTCCGCGATGAAGACACTCGCGGAGACAGACAGCAGGAATTTACGCAGCTTGATTTAGAAATGAGTTTTGTTGAGAAAGAAGATATTATGAATCTGACTGAAAATTTGTATGTAAAAATTATTCAAGATCTTTTTCCCGACAAAAAAATTTCGCAAACGCCGTTTCCTCAATTTACTTACGCGGAAGTTATGAAGAAATACGAAACCGATAAACCGGATTTAAGAAAGAACAAAAATGACGCCAACGAATTGGCTTTTGCCTGGATTACGGACTTTCCCTTTTTTGAACCCGTTCGACCCGGCTCAGGGCAAGAAACGAAATGGACATTTACTCACAATCCTTTTTCCGCTCCCAAAAAAGAGCATATGGAATGGTTAATAAAAAAAACTAATATAAGCGAAATAAAAACGGAGCAATACGATTTAGTTCTCAACGGACACGAAATTGGCGGGGGGAGCATCCGTAATCATAAACCGGAAGCGTTAAGGGCGGTTCTTGAAATTATGGGAATGAGCGAAGAAAAAATAACGAATAGTTTTGGCCACATGATTTCAGCGTTATCTTACGGAGCGCCGCCTCACGGTGGCATAGCCCCCGGCATCGACCGTTTTTTAATGATACTAATGAACGAACCGAATATCCGCGAAGTAATCGCTTTCCCTAAAACGGGAGACGGTCAGGACTTGATGATGGAGTCCCCAAGCGAAATAAGCAAAGACCAGCTGGAAGATTTGCGACTTGAAATAAAAAGAAAGGGGAAGTAGAATCCTCTTTTATGAATCTAAAAGAAGAGAAAACGCTGGTTATTATAAAACCAGATGGCGCGCAAAGAAGCTTGATAGGGGAAATTATTAAAAGAATTGAAAGAACGGGACTGAAGCTGGTTGGTTTAAAAATGGTTGTTGTCGCGCCCGGACTGATTGAAAAACATTACTTATTAGACCCTGATTGGAAATCAATAACGGGACAAAAAACTATTGACTCTTATAAGAAAAAGGGCAAAAAACCGCCATCGGAAAATCCTATAAAAATTGCGGAAATGGTGCTTAAAAATCTTAAATACTACATGACTTCCGGACCGCTGGTGGTTATGGCGTGGCAAGGAGCGCACTCGGTGGGCATAGTAAGAAAAATTATTGGCGGCACCGAACCGCTGTCATCGGATGTCGGCACGATAAGAGGCGACTTTACTATTGACTCTTATGAAATAGCCGATATTGACGGTCGCTCCGTCAGAAATTTAATTCATGCGTCAGGCAACGCGTCAGATGCCGCCAAAGAAATAAATTTGTGGTTTAAAAAACAAGAACTGATTAATTACCGCTTGATAATGGAATCTTAGAATAATTGTGATATAATAATTATAGAACTCCGCTTATAAGATTCCGGGCTAATATCAATTTTTTAGGAAGACCAACATCACTTGATTCCGTGGAATTAAGTTGAGGTCATCCAACCTGGCTTTTGCCGGAAGAATCTTATAGGCGGGGTTCTATTATTATAAAAAAGCCGTTGCTTAATTAACTTTAATATGTCAAATCTGGAGAAAATAAGAAATTTTTGCATTATCGCTCATATTGACCATGGTAAATCCACTTTAGCCGATAGATTATTGGAAATGACGGGAACGATTGAAAAGCGGGCGATGAAGGAACAATATCTAGACCAATTAGAACTGGAACGGGAACGAGGCATTACAATTAAAATGGCGCCGGTAAGAATGGTTTATAAAGACCATATTCTAAATTTAATTGATACGCCGGGACACAATGATTTTAGCTATGAAGTGTCTCGAGCATTAACTGCCGTAGAGGGAGCGATTTTATTGGTTGATGCCACCCAAGGAATTCAAGCTCAAACATTAGCTAATTTTGAAAATGCTAAAAAAGCAAATTTAAAAATTATCGGGGCGATTAACAAAGTGGACTTAAACCCGCCCCAAACAGAAGCCGTGCTTGAGGATTTAGCCACGCTGTTAAATATAAAAATGGAGGATATTTTAAAAATTTCAGGAAAAACGGGATTGGGCGTGGACTCTTTACTTAATCAAATAATTGAACAAATTCCTTCGCCTAAAAAACAAGGAGAGGCGTCAAGGGCGCTCGTATTTGATTCTCTTTATGACGACCACAAAGGAGTAATCGCTTTTGTTCGCTTGTTTGGCGGGCAATTTAAAAGAGGGGATTCCGTAAAATTTTTAGCCAATAACAACATGGCCCAAATTAAAGAGGTGGGTTATTTTCATCCTCAATTAAGAAATTGCGAACAATTGAATGACGGGGAAATCGGTTATATCGCGACCGGCATCAAAGACCCGGGATTATTAAAAATAGGAGACACGATAATTGGAAACTGGTCTGCCAGTGGGCGGATGGGAACTGGAAATTTAGAAAATCTGGCAATACCGGGATTTACCGAACCCCAGCCGGTTGTCTTCGTGTCATTTTATCCGGAGGAAAATGATAATTATGAAAATTTAAAAAAGGCGCTCGCCAAATTACGACTAACTGACGCCTCCTTAAATTTTTATCCCGAATCTAGCGAAATATTGGGAAGAGGATTTAAGGGCGGATTTTTAGGAAGATTACATTTTGAAATAACCGCCGAAAGATTGGAAAGGGAATTTCAGATTAAAACGGTTCACAGTTTTCCCTCTGTCGCTTACAAAATTCTTCTGACCGGAAAAAAAGAATATCTGGAGATTAAAAATCCGAAGGATTTTCCCCTGGATTACGCGGAGGTCTTAGAACCAATCACTAAAGTGGAAATTCTGTCTCCGCCAAAATATTTGGGCAACATTTTGTCTTTAAGAGAAATTTTTCGTTTCGGCAGTTTTGAAACAAAAACCTTGGGCAATAAAGTTTTATTATCGGCCAAATTGCCTTTAGCGGATTTAATAAGCGATTTGGACGATAAATTAAAGTCGCTGTCTGAAGGATACGCCTCTATGAGCTACGAAATAATCGGCTATGAAAAAAGCAAATTAGAGAAACTGGAAGTGTTAATCGCTGGCCATCTAGTTCCGGGCCTTACAAGAATTTTGCCTCAAGAAAAAATTCCAAGGGAAGCAAAGATAACAGTGGAGCGATTAAAGGAATTTCTGCCAAAACAACAATTTACCCAAGCCATTCAAGCGGCGGTTAGAGGCAGAATAATTTCCAGAGAAACAATTCCGGCTCTCAAGAAAGATGTCACCGGTTATTTATACGGCGGAGACAGAACCAGAAAAATGAAATTATGGAAAAAACAGCAAAGAGGAAAGGCGAAATTGAAAGAAATGGCGCAACAAGGCGACGTAAAAATTCCCGCCCATGTGTTCAAAGAGTTATTAAAGAAGTAAATGGGCGAGGCTCGCCTAAAGGCGGCCCGCTTCCGTTTTTAAAGAATTATTAAAAAAGTAAAATAATTGCTAGAATCAAAATGTGAAGTTTTTTTTAGTATTAATCTTACTAATGGCTACCGCGATGTTTGCCGTTCAGCTTTATAGATTGATTGGACAATATAATAGTACAAAAAAAGAACAATCGGCGATAAATATGGAATTAGAGGCCGTTAGAATAGAAAACGAAAAATTAATGGCTGATTTGGATTACTTCAAGCAAAAAGAACATTTAGAGAGGGAAATAAGAAAGGCGGATTATGCTCTACCCAATGAAAAAGTATTAATAATTATTCCGGAGAAAAAATGAGATATTTTATCATAATATTTTTTTTAATGCTGGGTTCGGGCTTTGGAGCGTTATATTTAGTGCGTCAAGGATGGTATCCGGTAGCCATCATTAATTCGGAAATTGTTTGGGAATACAATCTTGATAAAGAAGTAAGAGCCGCAGAATATTATTATCAACAGGCCCTTCGACCCGGCTCAGGACAGGCCCTTCAACGCGACTCGGGACAGATATTAGTCACTCACGGTAAGCAAATTAGAACGACTGTTTTTAAAAATATTGTTGAAAGAAAATTGGTCTCAAGCGCTTTAAAAAAAGAATTAAATAATACTGAATTAACGGCTTCTATAAACAACGCTATCAGTCCGTACCTGGAAAATCTTAATTTAGAACGGGCCGCTATTGCGTTATACGGCCTAAATCTGACAGATTTTTATGAACTGGTAATCATACCTCAAGCCGAAAAAGAATTGCTATATAAACAACTCCAAAAGAATGGTATAAATTATTCGGATTGGCTTTCTCAAGCAGAAAAATCCGCAAAGATTATTCTTTTAACAAAAGATTTTTAGCGGGATTAGTATAGTGGCAATACGCGACCTTCCCAAGGTTGAGACGCGAGTTCGATTCTCGTATTCCGCTCACTTCTTCGCTCCTAACGGAGCTTCGAATGGCAGGCCACAACCTGTCAAATTCTCAATAATTGTCAACCGCCAAAAAATTTGCTAGATTTCTAACGTCTGCCGGAGTAGCTCCCACCGTCGCTAAAGCTTTGGTGGGCAAGCAGTGGCAGTGAATGTTGCCAGCGTAGCTTAGTGGCAAAGCAGTCCCTTCGTAAGGGAAAGACCGTCGGTTCAAATCCGACCGCTGGCTCATGCAACCATTAACAGGAAAATACGACGAAAATAACGCCCATCTTGCCATATACGCCGGAGCTGGCGGAGATGACGCTAAAGATTGGGCGAATATGTTATTTAATATGTATATTAAATATGCCCAAAAAAGGGGATGGAAGATTATTATTACTGACGATAGGGCGGCAGAAATAAAAGGCGAATATGTTTATGGAACATTAAAAAAGGAAAAGGGGGTTCATCGTTTGGTAAGAATATCGCCTTTTTCTTCTAAAAAGTTACGGCATACTTCGTTTGCGCTTGTGGAAATAGTGCCAGAACTGCCGGAAATGGACGAACGAAATTTTCAAATACCAACGGAAGATTTAAGGGTGGAAATGTCCCGCTCAAGCGGACCCGGAGGACAAAATGTTAACAAAAGAGAAACCGCTGTCCGTATTGTTCATTTACCTACAGGCATCAGCGCCGCCTCACAGGTAGAAAGATCGCAAGCGCAAAATAAAGAAAGAGCGTTAAAAGTTTTAAAAGCAAAATTATTTCAATTAATGGAACAAAAACAGGAAAAAGAATTAAGTAATTTAAAAACAAAAATAACCCCCGAATGGGGAAATCAAATAAGGTCCTACGTGCTTCATCCCTATCAATTAGTTAAAGACCACAGAACCAAAATTGAGCATCACAATCCTGATGCGGTGCTTGACGGCGAACTTGATAAGTTTATAGAGGCGGAGCTAGAATAGTAATATTATACACTAAAAATGATTCAATTTGTTAATGTTTCTAAAATATATAATAGCAATGGAAGCAAAGCCACGGCGCTTGAAGATGTTAATTTAAAAATTGAGCATAAAGAATTTGTTACCTTGGTAGGAAAATCAGGGGCCGGCAAATCAACTCTTATAAAACTGCTGATAGGAGAAGAAAAACCAACTAGGGGCAGAATTATGCTAGGAAGCCAAGAAGTAAATAAACTGAAACCAAGAGAACTACCCCAACTACGTCGCCAAGTAGGCGTAATATTTCAGGATTTCCGACTTTTACAAGGAAAAAACGCTTATGAAAACGTTGCCTTTGCCATGGAAGTGGAAGGAAGACGCCAAGCGGAAATTAAAGAAACCGTGCCCCAAATATTGGATATGGTTGGCTTAATAGATAAGACCCATAATTTCCCCCATGAATTGTCCGGTGGAGAAAAACAAAGAGTTGCCATTGCTAGAGCCATGATAAATCGGCCGGCGGTGATAATCGCCGATGAACCGACAGGCAATCTGGACCCGATGAACACGTGGGAAATTATAAAATTATTATTGAAAATCAATGAGCTGGGAACAACCATCATTCTCGCAACTCACAGTAAAGACATTGTTAATGCTTTGGGTAAAAGAGTTATCAGCGTGGAAAATGGGAAAATAATTCGCGATGAAAAAAACGGACGATATATTTTATGATGAGTTCTCTATTAAGATTAGTTAAATACGGATGGCAGCATTTTTGGAGAAATAAATGGCTTTCTCTGGCTACGCTGTTTATTATCGTGCTTGCTCTTATAGTTTTTGAAATGCTGATTGTTTTTAGCGTTATAACAAAGACGGGATTGGAAATCCTTAAAGATAAAATTGATATTTCTGTTTATTTTAAAGTAGCGACTCCCGAATCAGAAATTCTGAAAATAAAAAAATCAATAGAAGAATTATCCGAAGTGGACAAAGTGGAATATGTTTCTAAAGAAAAAGCGTTAGAAATATTTAAAGAAAAACACAAAAATGACCCGACAATAATTCAAGCGCTGGAAGAACTGGAAGAAAACCCCCTATCTTCATTAATAAATATTAAAGCAAAAGACCCGACTTTTTATTCCATTATCGCCGGCAAACTGGATAACAACGACTGGCGTCCTCTAATAGAAAAAATTACCTATACTCAAAACAAAGTAGTTATTGAGAGATTGGGAAAAATAGTGGACATTGGCAATAAATTAGGATTAATCCTGACGATATTGCTGTCTATTTCCGCGATACTTGTAACATTCAATACGGTTAGTTTAGCAATTTACTCTGCCCGAGAAGAAATTGGGATTATGCGTTTAGTGGGAGCGCCTAATTACTTTATTACGGGCCCATATATAGTTGAAGGAATAATTTATGGCTTGTTGGCGGCTATAATCAGCATGTTGATATTTTGGCCGGTCGCTTATTGGGCGTCACCATATTTAAAATTTTTACTTTCTAACTTGGACTTGCGAGTTTATTTACTGGAAAATTTCTTTAAGTTACTTGGGTATCAAATCTTGTTTGGCGTTGGATTGGGAGTTGTTTCCAGTAATTTTGCCATAAGAAAATATCTGAAGATATAATGATTAAGGAACTGACCGTAACGGGCAGTTACTTTGACGCCGGATACCAAATAGGCAATTTTGGCAAGAAAGAAATTAAACAGCTCTTTCAAAAAAACCGCAAGATATTTGAAAATATTCTCAATAAAAAGAAATCGCAAATTAAAAGAACTTGGGAATTTATCCAAAAAAAATCGCCTCATTTATTGGAAAAATTACAGGGGATAGCCGCGGGCGCAAAAATTAGCTCCGACCACGTATTTTTAAGAAATTTCCCCGAAATAACCGGTTCTCATGGCGGATGTACCACAGTAGTAATAAAAAATAAAAAAGAATTTTTTATTGCCCACAACGAAGACGAAAATAATTCTTTAACAAATGATAATTTCGCTCTTATTCAATTTAATTTAAAAAACGGCTTACGATACAGTTCGTTCGTGCTAATGGGGGAGTTGCCCAATAATACATTTTCGTGGAACGCGGCTGGAATATTTTGCTGTGTGGACGCCACCGTCCCCTTCGCCCCCAATAATTTATCTTATTTTCCCAGATATTTTGAAGCGGCATTGCTTATAGAGCAAACTAGTTTGGAAAATGCCGTTCAATTTCTTAAAAAAGGAGGTAATTGTTCTGGATTTCATTATTTATTAGCCGACACCTTAAATAAAAAAGTGGTGTCTGTGGAAAAATCCGGCAAAACGACCAGCGTAAAAAAACTGAATAATTTTTTTTGCCATACCAACCATCATGTTCATAATAAATTTTCCAATAAATATACCAACAAAGAGAACTTCGGCACAAGTAAAAAAAGGTTGGCCGCATGTGAGAATTTACTGAACAAAAATGACGAGCAGGAACAAGTGATTAAAATTTTGACCACTAAATTAAAAAGACCGTTTATTGGAAATGATTCCAGCAAAACATTTGCCACGGTTGTATGCGATATTAACAGAATATCCATAAAAATATTTAGCGATGACAAAAGTGTTATACTTAGACAGTGCGGAAGTCTTTTATAATAACGCTATTAGCCAGCATATTTTTATTGTCGCAAACAGGATTAGGGCAAGAAGAAATTACGCTCAAATCCAGAATACAGGATACATCTTTAAGGATTTATACCGGCGGTTTTGTTTTAGATCCCAACAACAAAGAAGATAACTTTTTACTTCCGCATTTATATTCAGAGCTGGAAAAAAAACTTAAAAATAATCCTGATTTCAGAGATAATTTTCGATATTATTTAGAATATGTGGAAAAAAATTTAACCGAAAACAAAAACATCCTTAACGGAAGTCAAAAAGCATTATTGACTTATATAAGAGAAGTTCTTGGTAAAGAGCCCGCGAGAGGGTCAGTGTCATTGGGAGAAAAAATATTTCTTAACATATTTTTCCCTCTTGGAATTATTCACAGACCGGAAAATCAATTAGTGGGATTTATTGACCAAAGCATGAAAGGAATAGAAATTCCCGATGTATCCGGAAGATTGCTTACTGCAGAAAAATTTAGAAATATACTAAAACTAATAACAGAGGGTATAGCATGCCCCGTTGATATAAAAACAGGAAAACACTTTAGAGTCGAAGATTTTGAATTATTGAGTGACGCTTTTGGACAATTTCGTCTTGATCGCGAAAAATACGAAGATGATCCAAAAAAATATAATGAAGAATATTTAAATATGTTATGGCAAAATTTTTATATTTCTTCCAAAATCATCCCCATTTTTAATGAATATTATAATAGTAATAAAAACACCGGAGCTCTAGATTCTATATCAGAAAAAATAGATTTTTTTGAGGATTATGTTATAGCGCTCGAAAATCTTGTTAAAAACAATACCGAGTATGCGTCATTCTACAAAAAAATGTATAACGGGACGGAAGGATATAAAAGAGTAATGGATGATCTCCGAATAAATCAAACAAGTCTTAAAAAAAACATGGAATATCTTGGAAAATTAAAGGGGGATTTAAGAAAACCTCCGTCAGTATCGCCGCCACCTAGATTTAGAGGCGTGCCACGCTTTGAAGTGCCGATACCTCGTTGATTAGGATAGCTGCGGGACAGGGAATTTCGCTTCGCCTTTGGTCAGGTGACCCAAAGGCTCGCCGAACCCTTCGCCGCACCCCGACCCCCGCTCAAGACACCTTCGGTTTCTTGCGTCGCTTCGGCCAGCATAGCTGGCCTTCGCTCCTATCTTCCTGATCGGGGTGCGGCTGGGTTCGATTCCTTATTCCAAAATACCAAAACAACTCAAATATATTTGAGTTGTTTTGGTATGCTGCGGGACAGGGAATCGAACCCCAATTTTCTGGTTCAGAGCCAGACGTCCTACCATTAGACGATCCCGCATTGTCTTTTTAAGAATACAATATTATACTCAAAAGAGTGAATTATAACAAATCAAGATTTAAAATTTATCTATATTTTGCAATTTTAATTGTAGCTCTTGGGGCTCTTTTTATTTGGCCAAAAATAAATGACCCCAACAAAGAAATAGTAACAAAATGGTCTACTCTTGATGTAGAATGTTTACAAAACGGACACGTTAATCTGGCTCAACATATTCATTCTAATTTAACAATATCAGTTGACGGAGCTAAAACGGAAATTCCGGCGGACATCGGCATATTAAAAAATTGCATGGCGGAAGTTCATATTCATGACAATACCGGAAAAATTCATATAGAAACTGCAGAAGCGGGAAAGCAATTTATGTTAAAGACATTTTTTGATGTATGGGGAGAAAAACTAAATAAAGATGGTTACAGCTTAAAAATGAGCGTCAATAATATACCCAATGAAGAGGGGGGGGATTTAATTCTTGCAGATAATCAGCAAATATTATTGGAATATACAAAACAATAATGCGATACGAGTTGCCCGTATTACCCTATTCTTATAACGCCCTTGAGCCGTTTATAGACGCTCAAACAATGGAGATTCATCACTCCAAGCATCATGCCGCCTACATCAATAAATTGAATGAGGCCCTAGCCAAAGCCCCTCAACTAGAAGACAAAACACTGGAAGAATTATTAAATAATTTAGATTTAGCGCCTGAAGAAATCCGTTCAGCCATTCGCAATCACGGCGGCGGCCATTATAATCATTCTTTTTTCTGGGAAATGCTTACCCCTGCCGGAAAAAATGGGACGCCGATTTCCGCTATTTTAGATTTAAAGGAAGAATTTAATAAAAAAGCCGTCAACTTATTTGGCAGTGGCTGGGCTTGGATAATTAAAAATGAAAATGGGTCTTTGGAAGTTGCAACTACTCCTAACCAAGATACGCCGTTATCATTCGGAAAAAAAATAATATTGGGCTTAGATGTTTGGGAACACGCTTATTATCTTAAATATCAAAATCGCCGCGCAGAATATATTGATGCGTGGTGGAATGTTATAAACTGGCAAAAAGTAAGCAAGATGTTGTAGAATTATTTTAGTTTTTTAAAATAAAGAGGAGCGCTTATGAATATGAAATGGTGGTGGCTTATTAAATCGAGAGAACTGAAAAAAGACAAAAAAATGATTCCGGAAGAAGTGAGATTGCCCTTAAGCCAACAACAAGCTCAAGTCATTACGCCACCGAACGAGGCTTCTCCCCCTCAAACTGAACCTTCTTCAGATTCAGATTGCCATTTATAAGGTCCG
>CAYIII010000009.1:0-17481 GCA_964363475.1 uncultured Candidatus Saccharibacteria bacterium | reverse complement strand
GCGGTTCGTATTCTTAATTCCGCCGGTATTCAGCCGCACTTTATTTTAGGCCGTTCCAGCTATCCGATAGATTCAGTTAGAAAAGAAAAAATTTCCACTTTTTGCAATGTTCAGGCCGAAAATGTTATATCAGCTCCGGATGTGGAAAATATTTATGAAATTCCGTTAAATTTTGCCAAAGAAAACCTAGACGAGAAAATTATTAAAAAATTAGGATTAGATTCTAAAAACAATTATTTAAGTGATTGGAAAAAGTTTATTAAGAAAATAAATAATTTAGAAAAAGAAATTAAAATTGCGATTGTCGGCAAGTATTTTGAAACAGGAAATTTTGTTTTAAGCGATTCTTATATATCAATTATTGAAGCGGTAAAACATGCCGCTTATTACTTAAATGTGAGGCCGGATATTCATTGGTTAGATTCTGGAGTTTATGAGAAAAATAAGAAGGCATTATCTGAATTGAATAGATACGATGCTATTATTGTTCCCGGCGGATTTGGAAACAGGGGAGTTGAAGGGAAGATTAATGTGATTTCTTTTGCCCGTAAAAATAATATTCCGTATCTTGGATTGTGTTACGGCATGCAGTTGGCGGTTATAGAATTTGCGCGCAATGTTTGCAAATTAAAAGGCGCGCACACCACAGAGTGTGATAATGACACTTCTTTTCCGGTTATTAATATTTTGCCTGAACAAAAAGAAAAATTATTGGCCAAAAATTATGGCGGTTCAATGAGGTTGGGTAACTATAAGTGCCAGTTATTGCCTACAAGTAAGGTGGCTAAAGCATACCAGAACGCTTCATATTGGCAGTTTCTAAATAAAACAAAAACTCTTATTGAGGAACGGCATCGCCATCGTTATGAATTTAATAATGAATATCTTGAACAAATAACGGAAAAAGGATTATTGGTTTCCGGCATTAATCCGGGAAGAAATCTAGTAGAGATTATTGAATTGCCGAATCATCCTTATTTTATTGCGACTCAATTCCATCCAGAATTTAAATCAAGGCCGCTTTGTCCGCACCCTATTTTTGTGGGGTTGATTAAATCTGTTCTGGACAAATAAAATGTATTTGCTATAATAGTATTTATGAATAAAAATATAAAGTTAATTGTTTATTTAGCGGTAGTTTTAGTGGTCGCTTGGTTTGGTTATAAGTGGTGGAGTTCTAGTAAGCAGGTTGATGTTCAGGGAGAATCTGCGGTTTCAGAAAGCGTTGAGGCGATAGAGGAAAATATGGTTGTTTATGGCGAAGAAGGTTTTTCTCCTAATCCGATTAAAATTAAAGTTGGCGATACAGTAAGTTTTGTTAATGACAGTTTTAGAGAAATGTGGGTGGCTTCAGCAAAACATCCGACTCACGAAGTTCTTCCGGGGTTTGATCAATTGGAAGAAGGAACTGATTATGAATATACATTTACTGAAGTTGGCGAGTGGAAATATCATGACCATCTGAATCCAGAATATTTTGGCTCAGTGATAGTGGAATAAGTTAATAACTAAAGAGACGTAGCGATTTTATTTATGGCGCTATCTTTAGTATTATTAAGTTATGAGAGAATTTCAAAAGTTAAATATTAAAAAAATTCAGTGCAAAAATTGCAATAAGCCGATGGCAAGGACCTGCTTCTGGTGCAGAGAAAACAATGTGCCCCGACAGTCCTTGCGGTCACATGCTAAAAAGAGGAAATAAACTTTCAATTTCCAAATCTATATAGCGAGAATTAGCTTTTTCTTGATGCCCGAACCTTCTTATTTTGATTGTTTTGATTTGAGGAAATATTTTTTTTACAGATTCTAATGGTTCAATTTTATCGTCAACGAAATATATATCAGAATAAGGGTTTTTTTTAATTATCTTTTCCATTTCCGCAACTTTATCCGATTTGTGCGTAATATGTATTTTTTGAAAATGATGGGCAATGCCAGATTTTTTTATTTTATTTTTCTGATAAGATAAGTATTGCTTTGGAGCATGAGATAATATGAATTTTTTATAATTGCTTTGCTGAAGAAATTTTAACGCGTCGGGAAAAACAAGGGATTGGTAATTAAGATGATAGGTTTTTTTAGGATTATCTTTATAATCAGGATGAAGTTCTTTCAAATGATGAGTGTTAAATAAAGTATCGTCAAAGTCCAATACCAAAATCGGTTTTTCTAACTTTGAAGTCCCGTGTTTTATTAATTTTAATATCAATTCACTTATTTTTTTAGGGTCGTGATTACGGGGATTTTTTTTATCAGCGATTTTTTTGTCCGGCAACACGACATAATCCAAAGAATCTTTGCCTAAATATTTTTCTATCTCCAGAACAAAATCCGCCGGATAAAAATTATCGGTCTCCCCTAATTTATTTTGAAGATTGCAGACGAATATTTTCTGGGCGCGAGATTTTTTTATTGATTCGCTAATTCCATTTACCAGAAGATTTGGAATAACGCTTGTATATAAGTCCCCGGGTCCTAAAATAATCACATCCGCTTTTTTTATGGCTCGGATTGCTTTGATATGGGCCTGAACTTTTGGTTTAATAAATATCTCTTTAATTTTTAAATGTGAATCATGTTTGGGTATGTCAATATTGGTCTCGCCTTCTATGACCTGATTATTTTCCAGCTTAGCGCATAAATGAGCACTTTCCAGAGTTACGGGAATAACCTTGCCCTTAATTTGAAAAACTTTGTTGATATCTTTATCTTGCTGTAGGGCGGCTAGTATGATTAAATTTCCTAAAGAATGTCCTTTTAAGAATCCTGCGTCAAAGCGATGTTGTATTATTTCTTTTAGGTCTTTGGGCAATGATGAAAGCCCGACAATGGACCTTCTTAAATCGCCGACGGCGATTGTGTGATATTCTTTTCTTATTATGCCGGCAGAACCGCCGTCATCTAGAGTGGAAACGATAGATGATAATTGGACAGGGTATTGACTAAGGCCTAATAATAAATTATAAATCCCGTTTCCGCCGCCGATAACAACTATTTTTTTATTTATGAAAGCCATAATTTTAGCCGCGGGGGAAGGCATCAGAATGCGTCCCCTGACTACCGATTATCCTAAACCTTTATTAAAAATTGGCAACCTAACTCTATTAGACCATTTGGTCTCCAAATTTCCAAAAGAAATCAATGAATTGATTATCGTAATTCGTTATTTGGGAGATAAAATTATGGACCATTGTGGTTCTAGATTCTACGGCAAAAAAGTTACTTACATGCGCCAGTCCGATAATGTTAAGGGCACTTACGCCGCTTTAAAAGCGTGCCAAAATTTATTGATTCCGGGAGAAAAGTTTTTTGTTTTTTATGCCGATGATTTAATAGATAATAAATGCCTAAAGGAATGTTTAAATTATGAAAGAGCGATAGTCGCGTCAAAGGTTAAAGACGCATCTAAGTTTGGAGTGATTCAGCTTCGTCCCGACGGCTCTTTGCTGGCGATTTTAGAAAAACCGAAGCAACCGCCAACCGATTTAGCTCTTACCAGCGCTATGTTATTAGACACTAATATCTTTAATTATTATCCGGGAACGGCAAGCAATGGAGAGGAGTATCTGTCAATAGCAATAGAAAAAATGGCCCAAGAACATCCCGTGAGCATAGTTTTTACCGATAAATGGATACCAATAGGCCTTCCTGAAGATTTAAAAAAGGCGGAATCAATATTGGAATAAAATTTTATTTATGGACATTATTTTTCAACTAGTCGTTTTACTTTTTTCCGTAATAGTGCATGAAGTTTCTCACGGGGCGATGGCTCTTTATTTGGGTGATGACACCGCTAAAAGAATGGGGCGTTTAACTCTTAATCCGCTCAAACACATTGACCCCTTCGGTTCAATTATTTTGCCCTTAATGCTGTCCCTGCCATTATTTTTTGGTCTTAAATCGGTGGTGGTGGGGTGGGCTAAGCCCGTGCCTTACAATCCGTTTAATTTAAAAAATCCAAAACTGGGCGGGGGATTGATAGCGGTTGCCGGCCCCGCCAGCAATCTTTTTTTGGTCTTTGTTTTCACTCTATTATTAAAACTCGCGATTGTACTGCATTTAGGGTTGGGAATCATAGTGGCTTTTAAGTTAATTATTTTTATTAATTTATTATTGGCCGTATTTAATTTGGCGCCCATACCGCCATTAGACGGTTCTAAAATTTTATTTTCAATTTTGCCTTCCAGATATTATAAACTTGAATCGTTTTTGGAAAGAAACAGCTTGATTCTGATTTTATTATTTATTTTTTTTGGGTTGTCTTATTTATATTTTTTCATTGAGGCTTTGTATCATTTGCTTTTGACAATAGCGGGCGCTTAATGTTACGCTCACCCTCAAATGCCCACAATCAGGCAGTTGTTAAAAAAAGGAAGGAAAAAATTAATCAGCAAGTCCAAGGCCCCCGCTTTATTGCGTTATTTTAACTATATACAAAACAAACCGGTTCAATCGGCGTCTCCTTTTAAAAGAGGAGTGTGCGTTAAGGTTTTTACCACTACTCCCAAGAAACCAAATTCCGCCTTGCGCAAAGTAGCTCGTGTGAGATTGACTAACGGCCAAGAAGTTACCGCGTACATTCCGGGAGAGGGACATGCCTTGCAAGAACATTCGGTGGTTGTAATTCGCGGCGGCAGAGTAAAGGACTTGCCAGGTGTCCGTTATCATATTGTAAGAGGGGTTTTGGATACTACCGGCGTTCAAAGAAATCAGCAAAGATCAAAATACGGAGCTAAAAGGCCTAAGGCGGCGGCTTAATCGTTATGCGTAAAAAAAGAATTCACAAAAAACAATACAGACCGGATTTAAAATATAACAGCATTGCCGTCGGCAGGTTTATTAACTATTTAATGAGGGACGGAGAAAAATCTATTGCGGAAAAAATTTTATATAATGCTTTTGATTTAATTAATAAACAAACCAAACAGGAGCCGCTTGCTGTTTTTGAAAAGGCCCTGGAAAATGTTTCTCCATTGACGGAAGTTGCCAGTCGTCGTATCGGCGGCGCTAATTATCAAGTTCCGAGGCCGGTAAGGGCGGAGCGCAAATTTATGTTGTCGGTTCGCTGGATTATTGAAGCGGCGCGGTCTAAAAAGGGTAAGCAAATGGCCAGTAAGTTAGCCGAAGAAATTATGGCGGCCTTTAAAAACGAGGGAGTAGCCATCAAGAAAAAACAGGATGTCCATCGCATGGCAGAGGCCAATAGGGCTTTTGCACACTTGAGTTGGCAGTAGAATATGCGGCAGTACCCGATAGAAAAAGTGCGTGATATTGGCATTATTGCTCACATTGATGCCGGAAAAACAACCGTTTCAGAACGGGTGCTTTTTTATACCGGAGTTTCGCACAAAATTGGAGAGGTTCACGAAGGAACAACGGTTATGGATTGGATGGAGCAGGAAAGAGAGCGTGGTATTACTATTACCGCCGCCGCCACTACTTGTTTCTGGACTCCCACTTATGCCAAAGGCAATAAGGCCTTTGAGCACCGTATTAACTTAATTGATACTCCGGGACATATTGATTTTACCGTTGAGGTTAAGCGTTCTCTTCGCGTTTTAGACGGAGCGGTGGTTGTTTTTGACGGCGTTGCCGGAGTAGAGCCTCAATCGGAAACAAATTGGCGTTATGCCGATGATTATGGAGTACCGCGCCTTTGCTTTATTAATAAATTAGACCGTTTAGGCGCTAGTTTTGAAAACAGCTTAAAGTCCATTCAGGAGAGATTAAATCCCCATGCCATTCCAATTCAAATTCCTATCGGCATAGAATCGTCTTTTGAGGGCTTAATAGATTTATTGAAGATGAAGGCCTATTATTTTGAGGGTGAAAAAGGGGAAAAAATAGTTGAAAAAAACATTCCGGACAATTTAAAAGAAGAAGCCGAAAAATATCATCGTGCGTTAATTGAAAAAGTTATTGAGCAAGACGACGCTTTAATGAGCGCGTATTTTGAAAAGAAAGAAATCAGCTTGGATGATTTAAAAAGGATTTTGCGCGGAGCCACTCTAAAAATAAATATCATTCCGGTTTTAGTCGGTTCGGCTTTGAAAAATAAGGGAGTGCAATTAATGTTGGATGCCGTGGTGGACTATTTGCCATCTCCGGGCGATTTGCCTCCGGTTAAGGGAATTAATCCTAAAACAAACAAAGAAGAAGAGCGTTTTCCAAAAGACGACGAGTCATTTTCCGCCCTGGCGTTCAAAGTCGCCACGGACCCGTTTGTGGGGGCGCTTACTTTTTTTAGAGTTTATTCCGGAACTTTAAAAAAAGGGACTTATGTTTTAAATTCTTCTAAAAATTCTCAAGAAAGAATAGGGCGTATTGTGCGTTTGCATGCCAATCATCGCGAAGATGTGGACGAAGTGTACGCGGGAGAAATCGGCGGATTGGTCGGATTAAAAGATACTTCCACCGGCGATACTTTATGCGACCCCGACCATCCGTTAATTTTAGAAAAAATTATTTTTCCGGAACCGGTTATTTCCGTTCGTATTGAACCAAAAACTAAAGCTGACCAAGAAAAAATGGGCATTGCTTTGCGAAAGTTATCCGAAGAAGACCCAACTTTTCGTGTAAGCGGCGATTTTGAAACCGGGGAGACCATTATTGCCGGTATGGGCGAACTTCACCTTGACATTATTGTTGACCGCATGAAAAGAGAATTCAGCGTGGATGCCCGCGTTGGCCGTCCCCAAGTCGCTTATAAAGAAACTATTAAGGGTTCCGCGGAAGCGGAAGGAAAGTATATCCGCCAGTCAGGAGGTCGCGGACAGTACGGCCATGTTTGGCTGAAAGTTGAGCCACAAGAAAGAGGGGTAGGGTTTGAATTTGTCAGCGCGATTAGAGGAGGAATTATTCCTCAAGAATTTATTCCCGCAACGGAAAAAGGAGTTAAGGAAGCCAAGGATAAAGGAGTAATCGCTCATTATCCGATGGTTGATTTGAAAGTTACCTTATATGACGGTTCTTTCCATGATGTGGACTCTTCGGAAGCCGCATTTAAAATAGCCGGTTCCATTGCCTTCCAAGAGGCGGTAAAGCGCGCTCGGCCATATATATTGGAACCGATAATGAAAGTTCAGGTTATTGTTCCGACAGATTTTTTGGGAGACACTACCGGTGATTTGAATTCAAAAAGAGGACAAATAGACGCGTTGAACGACCGTTTTAATAATAAAGTTATTGATTGTAAGATTCCTTTGTCGGAAATGTTTGGCTATGCGACATCGTTGCGCTCTATGACGCAGGGCAGGGGCTCGTTCACTATGGAATTTGACCATTACGGAGAAGTTCCCAATAATATCGCGCAGTTGATTATTGAGGGGAAAAGAAAATAGCGCTATAACATACACTTTTAATCTTCTACTTCTAATTCTAATCAATTTGTATTCTTATTATATTCCTATTATATTTCTAACCAAATTGTTAACAATTATTTGACGATCGTCCAAAGTTTGTTAACAATAATAAAACATGAAGTTTTTAATAAAAAAGGAAACTTTAGCGACTATTATTCTTATTGCATTTGTTTCTGTTTTTAATGGTAAAGCTGGATCTAAAATTATTTGGGGATTAGCAAAGGATTATATTAATAAAAAGAAAAGTCAGAATAATAAGATTAAACTAAATTATGGAACTTTTAGAGTAATTTTAGGCCGTTTACAGAAAGACGGCCTGGTAAAAAGAAATGGCTGGGGAATTTGGCAAATAACCGAAAAGGGCATCGCTTTAATTAATAGTTTCAAAAAGGAAAATAAAAATATTGTTAAAAAAGAAAATAAGCGAGCCGATATAATTATTGTTTTTGATGTGCCAGAGACAGAAAGAAAGAAAAGAAATTACTTAAGATTTAAACTAATATCTTTGGGATTTAAACCACTACAAAAGAGTGTTTGGATGGGGAATGGACCACTATCCGAAGAATTTCTTGACGAACTTAGAAATTTAAATTTATTAAATTACATACATATTTTTAGTATTAATAAATATGGAACAATTTAAAATAATTGTTAACACTTTACTAACGATCGTCTGAAGTTTGTTAACAATTTAAAATTTAAAGTATTAGTATTTATGATTATAAGAAAAATAATTACAATAATGTGATGCGGATTTTTGTTAAAGCTAAACCAGATGATTGGGAAGAGAGGGTAGAGAAAATTGACGATACGCATTTTGTGGTGTCGGTTAAAGAACCGCCCATTAAAGGACAGGCCAATTACGCTATTATCAAAGTTCTTGCTAAATATTTTGGCGTTGAAAAATATCGCTTAAAAATAATTTTCGGATATACTTCTAAAAATAAAATAATTGAGATTTTGTAAGGGGTTGACACAAACAATCTTTTTAATATACATTTAACCCATTGTCTGTCGGGACAGGTCTTATCAAAAAGATATGACATTAATAAAGTTTAATTTATAAAAAAATGGCGGAAAAAGCTAAGTTTGAGAGAAATAAACCACACGTAAATGTCGGCACTATCGGTCACGTTGACCACGGCAAGAGCACTCTTACCGCGGCCCTTACCCACGTTCTTCATATGAAAGGATTAACGAGTAAGGAAGTGACTGTGGAAGAACTGGATAAAAGCCCTGAAGAAAAGGCCCGTGGTATTACAATATCCATCCACCATTCTGAATACGAGTCAGAAAAGCGTCACTATGCTCACATTGATGCTCCGGGACACGCTGATTATATTAAAAACATGATAACCGGCGCCGCTCAAATGGATGGCGCTGTTTTGGTTGTTTCGGCAACTGATGGCCCGATGCCTCAAACCAGGGAGCATATTCTGTTAGCTCGTCAGGTAGGCGTGCCGGCTATTATTGTTTTCTTAAACAAGGTAGACCAAGTTGATGATATGGAATTAGTGGATTTAGTTGAGTCCGAAGTTAGAGAATTACTAAAGAAATATGAATTTCCCGGCGACCAAATTCCGGTAATTAGGGGCTCTGCCCTGAAGGCCTTAGAAGCAAAATCGGTTGATGACGCCGCGGTTAAGCCGATTTTGGATTTAGTTAAGGCCTTGGACGAATATATTCCGGAGCCGGTTAGAGAGACCGATAAACCGTTCTTAATGCCCATTGAAGACATCTTCTCTATTGAAGGAAGAGGCACTGTGGTTACCGGCAGAATAGAGAGGGGAATAGTAAAAGTTAACGAAGAAATAGAAATTATCGGCATAAGGCCAACTTCTAAGACAGTAGTTACCGGCATAGAAATGTTTAATAAATTACTAGATGAAGGAAGGGCGGGTGATAATGTCGGTATTTTATTGAGAGGATTAAAAAAAGAAGATGTGGAGCGCGGTCAGGTTTTGGCTAAGCCGGGTTCGGTTAATCCTCATACAGAATTTGAAACAGAGGTTTATGTATTAAATAAAGAAGAAGGCGGACGTCATACCCCGTTCTTTAAGGGATATAAACCGCAATTTTATATGAGAACAACTGATGTTACCGGAGAGGTTATATTGCCGGATGGCACGGAGATGGTTATGCCCGGTGATACGGTAAAGTTATCAGTTAAATTAATTGTTCCCGTGGCTCTTGAGGAAAAACAAAGATTTGCCATTCGCGAAGGAGGCAAAACGGTGGGAGCGGGAGTTGTGATTAAGATATTAAAATAAATTTAATAGTTTAAGTTTATGGCAAAGAAAGAAGCTCTGGTAGAAAAATTAAGATTGAAAATTAAGGCCTATGACAGTAAGTTGATTGATAATTCAGTAAAACAAATTATTGATACTGCCAGAAGATTTGAGGCGAAAATTATTGGGCCTATTCCGTTGCCGACCGAAGTTCACAAATATACCGTTAATCGTTCTACCTTTGTTCATAAAAATGCCAGGGAACAATTTGAGCTAAGAGTTCATAAGCGCTTGGTAGATATATTAAATTTTAATCAGAATGTAATTGAAGCATTATCAAAACTAAATTTGGCGGCGGGTGTTGATATAGAAATAAAAGTCATTTAAAAATATGAAATTAATAGGCAAAAAAGTTAAGATGACCCAGTTGTGGAAGGAAGATGAGATGGTGGGTGTAACGGTGGTAAAAGTAGAAGAATCAAGCGATATCTCCGGACTAAAATCCGGAGATTTGGTAAAAGTTAGCGGAATTTCCAAAGGACGTGGGTTTCAGGGCGTAGTTAAAAGGCACGGTTTTCACGGGGGTCCTAAAACTCACGGCCAAAAAAACCGGCTCCGAGCTCCCGGTTCAATCGGTAATACTACTCCCCAAAGAGTTTTACCGGGAAGGAAAATGGCAGGTCATATGGGCAATGTGAGGGTGAGCGTGAAAAACTTAAAGGTTGTGGAAATTAATCCAGAAACCAGAGAATTACTTCTTAGGGGTGCGGTTCCGGGAAATAGAGGCAGTAGAGTGGAGGTAAATTCCGTTACAAACAATTAAAAATATGAAGGTTCAGTTATATAACATTAAAAATGAAATAATAGGAGAAGTGGATATTGCGGACAAGATTTTTAATTTGCCTTGGAATTCTGACTTAATACATCAAGTCATAACTATTATAGATTCTAATAGCAGGCAAAATTTGGCCCATACCAAGGGCAGGGGCGAAGTTCGCGGTGGCGGCAAAAAACCTTGGAGACAAAAACATACAGGCAGGGCTCGTCATGGGTCTATTAGGTCTCCTATTTGGAAGGGCGGGGGTGTTACTTTTGGTCCGACTAATGAAAGAAATTTTAGTAAGAAAATCAATAAAAAGATGGTTCGTTTGGCGCTTTATATTTCTTTATCAAGAAAATTAAAAGACGGTGATTTAAAAATTATTGATAATTTAGATATTAATCAGCCAAAAACTAGGGAATTAAAATGGGTTCCCAGTAGTTCTCTCTTAATTCCTTCTTTAGACAATAAAAATATTTATAGAGCTTCTTCAAATTTACCTAAAGTAAAAAGCACACGCCCGGATTCTTTAAGCGTAAAAGACATTATCAAATATAAAAATATTTTTCTTGATAAAAAAGCGATAGAAAGTATAAGATAGCATGATAAATAAACTTTTAGTAAAAAAACCGATAATTACCGAAAAAGTAACAATGCTTAGCCATTTAGGCAAGTATTCTTTTTTAGTTGAGCAATCGGCTAATAAAAATGAAGTAAAAAAAGTTATAGAAGCAATATATAAAGTTAAAGTTAATAACGTCAATATTATTAATGTCAAGCCCAAGAAGCGTCGTTTAGGGAAAACTTTAGGGGTAAAACCGGGATACAAAAAAGCCGTTGTTACCTTGCAAGAGGGACAAAAATTAGATATACTCCCGCAATGAAGTTTTATAAACCGGTAACTAAATCAAGACGACAAATGTCTGTCGTTGATTATTCTGTACTAACAGTTAACAAACCGCATAAACCACTAACAATGGCTATTTCTGCTAAATCTGGCAGGAATAATCGAGGCATTATTACCATGCGTCATCAAGGTGGCGGTAATAAGAAAACTTATCGCGTTATTGATTTCAAACAAGATAAATTTGATGTTTCAGCAAGAGTAGAAACTATAGAATACGACCCCTACAGAACCGCTTTTATAGCCCTTACAGTTTATGCGGATGGCTCAAGAAATTATATTTTAGCGCCGAAAGATATAAAAGTAGGAGATGAAATTATTACTTCAGAGAACGCTCCGTTAAAGATTGGAAATCGTTTGCCGTTAAGAAAAATTCCGGTTGGTTACTTTGTCCATAATATTGAAATGCAGAGAGGCGGTGGGGGAAAATTAATGAGGTCTGCCGGCTCTTATGCCGAAATTTTGGCGCATGACGCCGGTTATTCCGATTTAAGAATGCCGTCCAAAGAGATTCGTAAGATTAATTGGAATGGTCTGGCAACTATTGGTCAGGTTTCTAATCCAGAGTGGAATTTGGTTAATTTTGGCAAAGCGGGCCGTTCGCGTTGGCTTGGTATTAGGCCGACAGTGCGGGCATCAGTTATGAATCCTTGCGACCATAAATACGGTGGTGGTGAAGGAAGACAGCGCCGAGGCACTCGCCGTCCAAAAGATATTTGGGGCAATATTACCGGTGGCCGCAAGACCCGCAACCCTAAAAAGAAATCTAGCGGTTTGATTATTCAAAAAAGACCAAAAGTAAGATAAACATATGAGCAGATCAAGCAAAAAAAGTCCCTACGTTGACCTTAATTTATTAAAGAAAATATCTAGTTTAAAAGCGGAAGACGCGACTGTGATTAATACGTGGTCAAGGTCATCGGAAATTGCTCCAGAAATGGTGGGCTTTATTATCGGTGTTCATAACGGCAAGATCTTTATCCCCGTGCGCATCAAAGAAGAAATGGTTGGCCATAGATTGGGAGAATTTTCCTTAACAAGAAAATTTGTTAAACACGGAGGTAAAATGCAAAGAGAATTAGAGCAATCGCAACAGCAAGCCGCAGTTCAGGCCAATGCCGCGGCCAAGGCCTCCACGGAAACCAAAAAATAATTTAATTCATGTCTACTATAACAGCAAAATTAAATTATCTGAAAATGGCGCCACGAAAAGTTCGATTGGTGGCTTATGCTCTGAAAGGATTGCCAGCTGTGGAGGCGGAAGCCCAATTATCAATACGAAACAAAAGAGCTTCTTTGCCTTTATTAAAATTATTAAGATCGGCAGTTTCCAATGCAAAAAATAAAAATCTGGATTTATCTAAACTCTTTATTAGCAAAATTACAGTTGACCAAGGGCCAATTTTAAAAAGATTTCTGCCAAGAGCTCAAGGTAAGGCCACTTCTATTCACAAAAAATTAAGTCACATTACTTTGATATTATCAGAAGCTCCCAATCCTTATCCGGTAAAGTTTAATATTATGCCTAAAGAAAAAAAGGTTAAAAAAGAGAAAAAGTCGGGAAAAACAGCAACTCCTTCCGTTAAACAAACAGCGGAGATTCGTGGCAAAACAGCGGAAAGCGCCCCGGGATTTTTTAGGAAAATATTTAGAAGAAAGAGCGTATAAATAATATGGGAAATAAAATTAGACCAGATTCATTTAGATTAGGCATTACCAATTGGTGGAATGCTCATTGGTTCGCTAAAAAGAATTTTAAATTTCAATTAGAAGAAGATATTTTAATTCGTAGAATAATTAATAATAAAATTAGTTCCGCCGGAATTGCTCGTGTTGACATAGAAAGAAATGCAAACAATAACTATAAAGTTACCATTAAGGCCGCTAGACCAGGTTTTATTATTGGTCGTGGGGGGAAGGGCATTGAAAGTTTAAACAAAGATTTGGAATCTGCTTTAAATAAATTATGGAGTAAGCAAAAATCTGACAAACCCACCTTTTCTTTGAGCTTAAATATTGAAGAGCTTAAAAGATCGGAAGTGTCGGCTGTAAATGTTGCCCAAAATATCGCGTTAGATTTAGAGAAAAGAATGCCCAGCAGAAGGACGGTTAAAAAATACATTGATTTTATGATGCAAAACCGCGATGTTCAGGGCGCGAAAATCAAACTTTCCGGAAGATTGGACGGGGCGGAAATTGCCAGAAGAGAGTGGCTAGCTAAAGGTAAATTACCTTTACAAACTCTAAGGGCTAATATAGATTACGGCGAGGCCACCGCCTTTAATACTTACGGGACGGTGGGTATAAAGGTTTGGATTAATAAAGGGGAAATTTTAAAGTAAAAATATGTTGGTTCCGAAAAAAGTTAAACATAGAAAATGGCAAAAAGGACGTTCAAAAAAGCGTAAAATTGACACGCGAGGTGCGCGTTTGGCTTTCGGCAGTTATGGTTTAAAAGCGGAAAGCGCTTCTTGGGTTAATTCTCGGCAAATAGAATCGGCTCGGCGCGCCATTACTAATAGTATTAAAAGAGAAGGAATGATTTGGATAAGGATTTTTCCCGATAAACCGGTAACGGAGAGGCCGCCGGAAGTCACTATGGGAGGCGGTAAGGGCGGCGTTAAGGAATATGTTTTTCCGGTGAAGGCGGGAAGAATTTTATTTGAAATGGACGGAGTTTCGGAAGATGTTGCCAGAGCGGCTTTGAGATTGGCCAGTCACAAGCTTCCGGTCAGGACAAGAATAGTGACTAAAAAATTAAATTAAAATATGGACAAAAAACAGTTTAAGGAAATAAAAAATAAATCATTGTCGGATTTGCAGAAAGAAATGCAGGCCCTGCGTGACGGATTATGGCAATTAAAAGTTGATTTGAATAATGGCAAGGTGAAGAATGTGCGTGAAGTCAGGTCTATTCGCAAAGATATCGCTCGGGTATTAACTGTAATAAATTTATATGAAAAAAAATAAAAAATTACAGGGATTAGTGGTTTCCGATAAAATGCAAAAAACCAGAGTAGTGGAGGTGGTTTATAATAAAATGCACCCAAAGTATTTAAAACAGTACACGACTACTCGTCGTTTTAAAGCTCATGACGAAAAGGAAGAATACCGCGCTGGAGATAAAGTAATTATTCAAGAAACTCGACCGTTGTCAAAAGAAAAAAATTGGGTTATAGTAGGCAAATTATGATACAGGAAAGATCAATAATTAAGGTGGCTGATAATTCAGGAGCGAAGTTTATTAGAGTTTTTCGTGTTCTTGGAGGAAGCCGCAAGCGTTACGCTCACTTGGGGGAAATTGTTATTGCGTCTGTCCGAGATGTTGAGCCAAGAAAGCCCGTCAAAAAAAAGGACATAGTTAAATGCTTGATTATTAGGACTCGTAATCCAATCCGCCGCTCTGACGGCTCTTATGTTCGTTTTGATGAAAATGCCGTTGTTTTAATTGATGATAAAAAGCAACCGAGAGCTACTCGTATTTTTGGTCCTATGCCGAGAGAAATAAGAGAAAAAGGATTTGAAGGTATTTTTTCTATGGCGGAAGAGATAGTTTAAGTATTAATATGAAAGTGCGCAAAGGAGACACGGTTCAAATAATGGTTGGCAAAGACGCTAATAAGCGCGGTAAGGTTTTGAGTGTTGATTATAAGAATAGTAGAGTTTTAATAGAGGGGTTAAATTTATACAAAAAGCATAAAAAACCTAAAAAACAGGGAGAGAAGGGTGAAATTATTAATATTGTTCGTCCCATCAACATTGCTAATGTCTCCCTTTTTTGTTCTAAATGTAATAAGCCCGTTAGGGTAGGATATAAAATAGAAGGAGAGAAAAAATTAAGAATATGCAAAAAGTGCAAAAACAATCTATAAATTTAATAAGTAATTTAGAAAAAATTGTGGTCAATGTCGGCATCGGCCGTTTTTCCGCCCAACCAAATTTTAAAGAAAAAATACTGCCGGAATTAATAAAAGACGTAAAACAAATTACCGGCCAGTATCCCGCATTTTGTCCCGCCAAGCAGTCAGTTGCCGGATTTAAGTTAAGAGAAGGAACTGTAGTGGGGCTAAAAGTTACTCTTAGAGGAAAAAGGATGGAGGACTTTTTTAATAGATTAAACAAAGTGGTTTTTCCCCGTATCCGCGATTTTCGCGGCATTAGTTTACAAAGTATGGACAGTAATGGTAATTTAACTGTCGGAATGAAAGAACATACCGCGTTTCCGGAAATTGTCCCCGAATTATCCAAATTTGATATCGGGCTGGAGATTTCTTTTGTTTCAAAAGAAAAAAATACGGAAAAGGCGATGGATTTTTATAAAAAGGCGGGGATACCGTTTAAAAGAAAATAATGGCAAAAGAATCAGTTATAGCTAGGTCAAAAAAGAAACCAAAGTTTTCTTCTCGCATCGTGAGAAGATGCTTTCGTTGCGGAAGAAAGCATGGTTATATGAGGGACTTTGGAATTTGCAGGATATGTTTCAGAGAATTAGCCGGTCGCGGCCAAATTCCGGGAGTAAAAAAGTCATCTTGGTAAAATGTATACAGATTTATTAACTAAAATTAAAAACGCTCAAGCTGTTAAAAAGGAATCAATGAAAGTCCCGTTTTCCAATATGGATATGATTATTTCAGAGTTATTGGCAAAATACGGTTATATAGACAGCGCGGTCAAAAAGGGGCGCGCGCCAAAGAGAATTATTGACATTAAATTAAAATATAATGACGACGGGGGCGCCATCAGCGGCGTTAAATTCTTAAGCGTTCCTTCCAGGCGTCTTTATGCGAAAAGCAGTAAGTTATATTCCACAAAACAGGGCTATGGTTTGGGATTTATTTCTACTTCCAAGGGCATAATGACCAATAAAGAAGCGCGGAGACAGAATATCGGCGGTCAATTGCTTTTTGAGGTCTGGTAGTAGTAATATATATCATCAATATGTCTAAGATAGGCAAGAAGCCAGTTATTATACCTGAAGGCGTGGAGGTCCAAAAAAAGGACGATTTTTTATTATTCAAGGGAAAGGAGGGGGTTTTAGAGTTAAAATTATTGCCTTATGTTAATTGCCAGATAACGGGCAAGGAGATTTTGTTTAGCGTTGATAAAAAATATAAACAATCATTGTCCAATTGGGGCACGATAGCATCTTTATCCAAAGGAGCTATCCAAGGAGTGAAAGAGGGATTTGTAAAAAAATTAAGAATTGAAGGCGTTGGTTACAGGGCTAGCATGGAAGGCAAGAATTTAATTTTAAGCGTTGGTTTTAGCCATCCGATTAAATTTGAACCTCCGGCCAGCGTGAAAATTTCTCTGGAAAAAAACATTATTATAATTTCTGGCCCTGATAAGGCCTTGGTGGGCGAGGCGGCCGCCAGGATAAGAAAAATAAAAAAACCCGACCCATATAAAGGAAAGGGCATTAGATACGAAGGCGAAATTATTAAATTAAAAGCAGGTAAGAAAGCTATTGCCGCCGCAACGAGCTAATCTAGAATTTATGAAAAGATTCAAAAAAGTAAACATAAAAAAAACACTAAGAAAGAATCGCGTAAGAGCGAAATTGTTTGGCACGGCTGACCGTCCCCGCGCTTCTATTTTTCGCAGTAATAAATTTTTATATGTTCAATTAATTGATGATCAAAAAGGGCATACTTTAATATCCGCGGCTTCCAAGAAAGGCATTAAAGAGGCCTTAAAATTAGGAGAAAAAATTGCGGAGCTTGCTAAAAAAACAGGCATTAAGAATGTTTTGTTAGATCGCGGTTCTTACAGATATCATGGTCAAATTAAAACCGTTGCCGATAGCTTAAGAGATAGCGGCATAAAAATTTAATTTATTATGTATCATAAAAATTTTGAAAAAAATAAGGATGGTTTTAAAGAAAAAGTTTTGGATTTGCGTCGTGTAACGAGAGTTGTTGCCGGTGGTAAGCGTTTTCGTTTTAGGGCCACCGTAGTAATTGGTAATGGCATGGGCCAAGTTGGTGTGGGGATTGCTAAGGGGTTAGATGTTGTTCAGTCCATAACTAAGGCTAAGGCATCTGCTCAAAAAAATATTCTTAAAATCAATTTAAATAAGACCACTATTCCACATGAAGTAGAAGCTAAGTTTAGCGCCGCTCATATTAAAATCAAACCAGCCAGAGAAGGTCATGGCTTGAGAGCTGG
>CAYIII010000008.1:13448-18184 GCA_964363475.1 uncultured Candidatus Saccharibacteria bacterium | reverse complement strand
CCTGCCTTCCTCCACGGGAAACTCCCGTTTCCCGACCCCTTCCCGTTCGAATCCCCCTCTCCAGAAATTTTTAAAACACCGCAAGGGTGTTTCAAAAATTTGCGGAGGCGGGAGGATTCGAACCTCCGAGGGGATTACTCCCCTAACATCTTAGCAGGATGCTGCTTTCAGCCACTCAGCCACGCCTCCAATATACTTGTTATATATTAATTTAAATTCTTTGACAATTATTACTTTAATAATTAAAGGCCTGACTTCATGATCAGGCCCTTTTCATATTCACAGTCCGGGTCGTATTCTTTTTTCAAAACTATCGCTAAAGTCACTGACAATAATATCGCTCATCTTGGCAACAATAACCATTACCGCCAAAGCTCGAAGTTGGTTGCGGCCGCTCTCCTTAGAAAAATTATAAAAGGAACAGTCAAATTCAGGATTTACTTCATAAATAGAAGTGTCATCGCGATGCAGTTCGCTGTGTTGAGCTTTATGACACCCAACAATGCGACCCAATGCCTGATGAGAGAGTAATTTTACTCTTTGAGCGGTTGTTTCTTTCGCTGTCAAATATAGGGCTCGGGCGCCACCTCCCTCAAGATGAGTGATGGTATATCCATTTTCCTTAATTAATTCACGAGCAATGCGCTCTAATAACGATTGTCCAATAGTAGGCATGGCCAATCTCCTATGTCCATTGTTAATGTTCCAGCTTTAGACAATTTATAACTATAATTCTATTTAGTCAATGTTATTGTTAAATAGCATAAAAATTTGCTAACTTTAGCGTATGTTTGGATTAGAAAAATTGGGTTACAAAATAGAAATTCCGCCTTCTGAAGTTGACGCTGATTTAGCCATACCCGCTTTCAAATTAGATAAAGAAAAAGCGGTTCAGCTTATTAAGGCGCTTAATAACCCACTAATTTCGGAGGTAAAAATTTTCGGCAATTATGTAAATATAAAACTAAATACAGACAATTTAGCTCCCTTGATTATCCAAGATATTCTCAAGCAAAAAGATAAATATGGGGCTAACAAAGATAACCACGGAAAAACTGTCATTATTGAATATTCCAGTCCCAATATAGCCAAGCCAATGCACATCGGCCATATGCGCAATACTCTCCTTGGCAATGCATTAAAAAATATTTATAAAGCCAATGGTTATAAAGTTGTGACCGCCAATTACATAGGAGATTGGGGAACGCACATCGGCAAAGTTTTGCTTGCCCATCAAAAGTGGCCGGAGATTGCCAAGCAAGACCTTTTTGGTCTTTATGTAAAAATCAGCCAAGAAATTGAAAAAAATCCTGATTTGGAAAATGAGGCCAAAGAGCTTTTTAAAAAATTAGAAGAAGGAGACAAGAAACTTAGAAAAATTTGGGAGAAGTTTTGTGATTTTAGCATTAAGGACTTTAAAAAGGTCTATAAAATACTAGGCGTAAGTTTTGATTTGTGGAACGGAGAAAGTTTTTATCAGCCGTTTATTAAAGACATTCTAAAAGAGGTTTTAAGCAAAGGAATAGCTGTGCAAGAAAAAAACGGGCCAGTTGTGGTGGAATTAAAGCCGCTTCCGTCATTTTTACTACAAAAAAGCGACGGCGCTTCCCTTTATTCCGCCAGAGACCTCGCTTTGGCTAGGTGGCGATTGGAAAAATACAAGCCGGAAAAAATTATTTATGTTGCCGGACACGAACAAGAACTCTATTTCAAACAAATTTTTGAAACATTAAGGTTGTTGGGTTATTCAAAAGACAAATTTTTGCATGTAAGTTACGGCATTGTTACTTTAGGAGGAGAAAAAATGTCTACTCGCAAAGGACACGCTGTTTTTTTGGAAGATGTATTAAAATCAGCGATAAAAAAAGCTAAGAACGACAAGGTCATTGGCATTGGGGCGGTAATCTACAATACTCTTGCGCAAAGCAATGAAAGGGGTATTTCTTTCAATTGGGATCAAATATTGAATCTTAGCGGCAATAGCGCTCCGTATATTCAATATGGATATGTCAGGGCGCTTGGTATTTTAAATAAAACAAAACTTCCAGACCCCTCAACTCTGAAAAAACTTGTTTTTGTTGAAGAACATGAAATAAAATTAATTAAGATGCTGGCTTTTTTCCCCGAAATGATTAAACAAGCGTGCCATCTTAATTCTCCGCACATAATTGCCAATTATTTAAATAGTTTAGTTCAGGAATTTAATAGATTTTATAACAATAATCTGGTCTTGGAAGCGCCTGGTAATATAAGGTGGTCCAGATTAATGCTGGTTGAAACAGTCGCGCAAGTTATTAAAAATGGTTTATGCCTATTGGGAATACAAACGCCAAAAAAGATGTGATTAGAGTCGCGGTATTAATGGGAGGGCCGTCCGCAGAACACGAAGTATCCCTAAAATCGGGCAAGATGGTTTTGCAATATTTAAATCCTCAGAAATATGATGCTCATCCCGTGATAATAGATAAAAAAGGCAAGTGGCCAATGAGTAAAAGCGATTTTAAAAAAAGATTTGATGTCGCATTTATAGCAATGCATGGTGAATACGGAGAAGACGGCGGTGTGCAGAAAGTTTTGGAAAAAATGGGAGTTAAGTACACAGGATCGGATGCCAAGGCCAGCAAGTTGGGAATGGACAAGGAGAAATCTTATAAAATTTTTATTAAAAAGGGGCTTAAGGTGGCAAAATTTGTTACTAATTTGAAAAAAATTAATCAAATAGGGTTGCCCTTAGTTATTAAGCCGGTGGATCGCGGTTCTAGTATTGGTGTAAGTTTAGTCAATGATTATCAGGATGTTACGCCCGCCATTAAAAATGCTCTTAAGTATTCAGCTAAGATTATGGCGCAAGAATACATCAAGGGAAGAGAAATGACTTGCGGAGTAATAGATTATGGAAAAAATACAATTGCTTTGCTTCCGACAGAAATAATACCCAAAACTAGCAATTTTTTTGATTACAATGCCAAATATAAAACTGGAGCCAGTAAAGAAATTACCCCCCCACGACTTTCTCATAAGCAAATAGTTAATATTCAAAAAACGGCCATAAAGGCCCACAAGGCCATTGGCGCTAAAAGTTTATCGCGCGCCGATTTTATTTTAGGGAAAGACCCAGCCAGTAGGCGGGCAAGTAAAGCCCTTTATATTTTAGAAGTTAATACTTTGCCTGGAATGACGGAGACCAGTTTATTACCTCAAGCCGCTAAGGCGGTCGGCATCTCTTTTAAGGAATTACTGGAAATTATAATTGCCAACGCATTGGAAGTTAAGTCAATTAGAAATTAGAAATTATGTTGAAATGGTCCTGTCCGGAATTTGAATATCAAGAAAAAAATAATACCTGGTTCTTGATAGCAATCGCGGTCGCGGTTATTATTGGGCTGTTCGCTTTATGGCAGGCAAACTTTTTATTTTTAATTTTTATTGTGATTGCGGCCTTGATGGTTGCCGTTTGGAGTCAAAAGAAACCCAAAACAGTTAATTTTATGTTGGATGACCGGGGCTTGTGGATAGAAAATATTTTTTACAGCTTTAATAAATTTGATTCTTTTGCTATTAAACCCGAATCGCTTATGTTTAAACATAAAGAGCGTTTTAAGCCATATTTGATTATAAATTTTAATAAGGATGACTTAGAGGCCATAAGAAAGCATTTATTAGATTTTTTTCCAGAAATAGAATACAATGACTCATTAATTGAAGCTTTTACTAGATTATTTAAATTTTAAGAGCGCCCGTAGTTCAATGGACAGAATATGGGATTGCGGATCCCAGGATCAAGGTTCGATTCCTTGCGGGCGCACAAAATAAATTAAATAAAAAAACCGAGGACTTTTTGCCTCGGTATGATTCTACTTAAATTTAAAAATCAATTACGACAAATGTCGCATCATCGGACTTACACTTCTTTTCTTCTTCTCCCGCGCGTGTGAGACGAAGCAGTTCCCGGGCGGCAGACACCGGTGATAACTTGATGATTGAAAAGAAAGCGTTCTTGTAATCTTCAACTTCTCTTTCTTTTGCATTTCCTGCGCCTATCGCTTCAATTGCGTCAGAAGCAAGAATTACTCTTGTTCCCGGAGGCGTTTCAATGCGGTTTAATACTACAAATTCCATTGCCTCTGGTTGACCGGTCAAAGCTCCCCATCCGCGAAGGGACTTACCGCAAAAACATTTAGAGTATTTCACGTTTCGCACGAATTTATCCTGATGTTCGCGAATTTTCGTGCTCGTTCCCGCGTCTTTGAATTCATCTTTATGTTTTGTACGGAGATGATTCTCAAAATCTCGGAGCTGGTCTTCTGTAAGAAGCTCTATACAACCGCCATGCGAATGAATTAAAAACGCAAGCGGATCGCCTATATAAGCAAAATACGCTTCATTTTTCTCTGTATTGGCCCAAAGCGCACATCCTACAGTCGCAATCCATTGCGGTTCTTTTTTATCGTAAATTCTATGCGCGTGGTTTGTCGCGCGAATATCCGCGTTTGCGTTAATAAATGCCCTAAGAATAAGCTCATGACAAGAACGAGTATCACGAGAAGGTGAGTAAATGTTTTTAAGAAAATTACAAATTGATTTCGCCGCAATGCGGGCGGCAATACCGCCATTTTTTTCCGGATAATCACCCTGTTCGTTTCTAAGAACTGGGATGCCATCCATTACTGCGGCGACAAGGATTGACCCATTCTGCGCATAATCAAAATAATCTTCATTTGGTTTGCGTTTCGGTG
>CAYIII010000008.1:0-13348 GCA_964363475.1 uncultured Candidatus Saccharibacteria bacterium | reverse complement strand
ATTGACCCATTCTGCGCATAATCAAAATAATCTTCATTTGGTTTGCGTTTCGGTGGTTCTGGCTGTAGATTCTGCTCGGTTAATCCGAAAATACTGGCCATGTTTTTTCTCCAATGTTGTCAAAAAATCTTTCATCATAGTATAACAATTAATCCAAATTATCAATTAATCCACCGCGAATTATTTGACTTTCAAAACAATCTATGTTTTACTATCTACCGAAAAGCTGTACCTTTAATTTTCTGACAACAAGGAGGCAAGAAGTGGACCAAATAACTACTACTCTTCCGGGATGGCAAGAAATGTGGGGGCGTTTAATAACAATTAATGTTGATATTAAGCACATAAGAGGCATTTTCTCCTACTTGAAAAGTTGGGCAAATAAAACAGTGTCCGCTGAAGAAATTGTTAGGATAGTTAGAGTCGCTATTTACAAGTACGAAAGAGATAATACCTTGGATAGTGGATTGCTTGATTTTGCGCCGCAAATCATTGATGCGTTAGTTAAAAACTCGATTGTGGCCAATAAAGCAAGGTCTCGTCTATAGTTATCCACAGATTTCAATTTGACACCATCTGATCATTAATTGTTATACTTAAGATAGTGTTGGATTTCCTCCAATACTTTGTGCGAGATTGTTCTGCAACTCTCGCACTAAACTCGGCACTTTGACAACCCTTTCGTATAAAAGAGACGACCCCCGTGGTCGTCTTTCTTTTTTATTTATGAATATTATTTAGGGCTTGCTCTAAATCCCAAATAATATCTTCCGGGTCTTCCAGACCAACTGAAATTCTGATAAGACTATCGGAAATGCCTAACTTTATCCGTTCTTTTTCCGGAACCCTGGCATGAGTAGTTGATGCTGGATGAATAGAGATGGTCCAGATATCGCCTAGATGAGGAGCAAAAACTATCAATTTATAAGATTCAACCACTTTTCTGGCATCTTCCAGAGAGCCCTTAATTTCAAATGCTAATAAATCCCCTCCAGGACCGTAAACATTCTTTACTAATTTGTGATTTTTTAACCAATCGGCGATAATCTTAGCCGTTTCTACCTTTTGCATTACTCTTTCCGGTAAATCTTTAATGCCGTCCAAAAAATAATCTGCGACTCGCGGGTCTAAGACCGCCCCCATCACCACAAACCAGCCATCGCGAATCTTTTTAATCAATTCTTTTTTTGCAATAATAGCTCCGCCCAATCCCCCAGAACGCCCCCCAATATTTTTAGAGAGCGAATGAATTACCACGTCAACGCCGTCCAGAATGGGCTTCTCTAAAATAGATGTGCCAATAGTTCTGTCACAAACATAGGGAATCCTATGATGATGAGCTAATTGCGCTATCGCCCTATTATCAAGTTTAATGGGTAATGGATTGGCATCATCTTCGGCAAATAAAAAACGGGTCATTGGCGTCTTTTCCAAACTATCTTCCCAATCCTCAATACTTAAAGGATCTCTAATCATTACGCACTCAATTCCCAGTCGAGGCAAAAAGACCTCAAATAAATTATAGGTGCCACCATAGATTTTAGGAGAAGATAAAAATCTCCCCCCGTGATCTCCTAAAGTTAAAATTGTCAGCATAATAGCGCTCATGCCGGAACTGGTTAATAAAACGTCATATTCAGATTTTTTATCCCAATTACCCAATTCTAAATCCAGCAATCTCTGAGAGAGCTGATGAATTGGCGGCGTTCCGCAGCTGATTCTAGGGTAAGCATAACCTTGTCTTGATCCTGAAAATATTTCAGCCGCTTCATTAGCATTATTGAAAGTATAAGCAATAGATGTATAAATAGGTCCCGTTAAGCCGTCAATCGGCGGCAATAACGACCCGTAGGGGTCTTTTCTTGGATTATGAAATCCTCTCATTTCCAAGACCTTAAGGGTTTGCGGTTTCCAGTTCCTTATAGTTTTCATATAAACTCCTTTTTAAAGGTGCACAACTAAATAAAATATTAGGTAAAATTATCTTGAAAAGCAAATAAAATGTGATATACTTTCGGGATGAAACAGGCGCTTAAGGTGATAATTATCCTGGCGATTATATCAATGTTTGTCCTTAGTTATGTGCCCCTGTTTTTCTAAGCAGTTTAATAAGTTTATTGCAAGCGGAATTAGTATAGTGGCAGTACGTCACCTTGCCAAGGTGAGGGCGCCGGTTCGATTCCGGTATTCCGCTCCATTCTTCGCTCTTCGCTATCGCTCAGAGCTTCGAATGGCAGGCCACAAACCTGTCAAATTCTTAGACTTTGATTTAAGATGGCGAAGAATGGTCCTTCGAAGCTTTAGCGCTTGCGCTTCGAAACTTTAGTGAAGAAGCGAAGAAGGACTATCGTCTATGTATTATGTTTACATATTAAAAAGTCTAAACTTCCAAAATCAAATCTATATCGGTTCTACAACCGACATTAACAATCGTCTTTTGTCTCATAACTCGGGAGCTAACAAACACACAACCAAATTTAAGCCTTGGAAGTTAGTTTGGATTTGCGGTTTTCTTAATCAGGAAAAAGCTATTGCTTTTGAAAAATATCTTAAAACTGCTTCTGGAATTGCGTTTAGGAGAAAAAGGTTGGTTTAATCAGATTAAATCTTGCCATTGGCAATCAACTTGTTATATTTCTCTAACATTTATCCAAAAGTGAAAGTAAATGCCTTAAGCCCCGGCTTTTGAATTATAAGTTCAAGAGTATGCGTTTCTGATTGACTTCCTTGGATAATTTTATAAAGCCCCGCTTCTTTTATCTTTATAATAGTTTTTCCGTCAAAGGTCTTTATAATGTCCGTTCCCGCTTCTGTGGCAAGAGGTTTTCCGTCAAGAAGAATCTCAACGATTATTTCGTCGTCTGCTTGAGCAACAAAGAAAACATCTTTTGCGGTGTATTTATACGCAATACCGGCATTGAGTGAGCTGTTCTGGGCAAATTCGTTTGTAATATTCCAATTTCCGGAAAGATATGGAGTATTGGGATTTATTTGCGCGGGAACGGTGAGGTCTTTTTTGTCGCCGACAGAGCCGGATGCGTTCCCAAAAGATTGGTTGCGGGATGCGCCAAAGTATGTTTCGGGGCTTTTAGGGCCGCTTTCAGGGAGGGTTTCTTTTGTTAACGGCTGACTGATTACTCCGCTCTCCCCCAAGACAGTCATACGTTCTTTTAGGGCTTCTTGGATTTTTTGCTCTGCTTCTTCATACGCTCCTTCGCCGATGTGGTCATATACGATATAGCCGTCAATATCAATAAGATATTTTCTGGGCCAATAGCGATTTTTATAAGCAGTCCATGTTGAGTAGTCATTATCAAGCACGACCGGAAATTTAATTCCAAATTTTTCCACCGCCGTTTTTACATTGTTATAGTCCTTTTCAAATTCAAACTCGGGTGTATGGATTCCGATAATAACAAGTCCCTTATCTTTGTATTTTTCATACCAGGCATTTAAATAAGGCGTTGTTCTTTGGCAATTAATACAGCTGTATGTCCAGAAATCAACAAGAATAACCTTTTTACCGATAAGAGCGTTGATGGTTATGGGCTTTCCGTCCGTGTTTATAAAACCATCGGGAGTGGTGATTTCTTTGGCTAATTCGTAGAGCCCCGACTTTCCCTGTTTTTCTTGAATAATAGGCATTTTCTTAACTATTATTTCTTTTTTTTCTTGAACGGGCGCGGTAATGGGTGTGGGAGTTGAAGCGGGCGCAGTCCGCGGCGTAACCGTTATGACTTCACTTGAACCGGTTCTTTTCACACTACTTGAATCAATAAAGTAAATTGCGCCGGCAATAATAGCAAGAACCGCAATAAGAATATATATCCTTAAACCACTCATCTATCTTAAAAGTATTTGATTGAGAAAGCTGAAATTGGCGATAAGGGCAAGTTTTTGCGTGAATATGAGGACGCCGAGCGCGAGAAGAATAACCCCGAAAACAATATTGAGATATTTAAGCGCTACCGCATGACGATTAATAAAATCCGCAGCTTGAGCCGTGAATGCGCCAACAATAAGAAAGGGTATTCCTAATCCCAATGAGTAGGTGAGAAGAAGGATAAATGCCGACCCGGGCTGTGTTGCGGCAAGTCCCAAAATAACGCCTAATGCCGGACCAACACATGGCGTCCAGCCGGCGGCAAACGCCAAGCCGAAGAAAAAAGATGTGGCATAGCGGGATTTAAATTGCGCCTTTATTCCTAATTTATATTCCCTTTCTAAAAAAGGAATTTTTATTAACTGAATTAAATAAAGACCAAAGAAAATAATCATTACTCCCCCAATGCGAGAGAGCCATATTTGCACATCATACGCGATATTTCCAAGAATTGTATTTAAAAGCACTCCAAGCAGAGAGAAGATAATTCCAAAACCGAGAACGAAGAAGATGCTGTTGATGAATATTTCTTTGCGTTTTGAACCCGTGTCAGTAGTGCTTGCTCCCGCAAGATAGGCAAGAAAACCGGGAATTATTGGAAGCACGCAAGGGGCGAGAAACGAAACCAGTCCGCCTAAGAAGGCGCCGATGAGAAGTGTTTGCGTCATATATTATTGGTTTAAAGCTTTATTTATTTCACTAGCATAGCGCGTCCCATCCCATCCCTCAGGTGATTTAAGAATTCTTTCGCCATTTTTAACAAATACTTTTGTGTGCTGATAAGCAACGCCGAATTCTCTGGCAATACTTACTTCATCGCTATCGGTTTGGTCATCTTTATAATTCACGCGAAAACCTATTACTTGGTCTGTGGCGAGTTCGTTGAACGTTTTTTGCATTATTGGAAATTCCGCCTTACAAATCGGACACCAGTTGGCATAAAAATATAAAACGACGAGCTTGTCAGTTTTTAGCGCCATGTCATAATCTGCTTTTGTAAAATCAAGAAGCGGAGATTGTGAGCCAGCCAGCATCTGTCCAATAAAACTATTACTAGCTATTTTACCGCCAGTCGTGGCCCCGTTCGCCTCACCAATTGCTGGGCCGATGCAGACCCATTTTCCATTTTGGCATGATGGAATTTCCGGTGATTGACAGGCCATTGCGGGTGACGGACAGGCCTGCTCTCTTAAGACATCACTTTCTGGTGTTTCCGTTACTTGCGACTGTTTTTGGATTACATAATAACCAATTCCCACAGCCACCACGACGAAAACGATTGTCGTAATAATAAAGAGTCTTATCATGGGTTTTATGATAAGACAAAAAATGATTTTTTGCAATGGCAAACGGCGTCTTGTTTTTTATTTAACAACCGTTTAAAATGAGTTGCATATGATAAACAAAGCAGTTAAATTAACGTTAATTATTAGTTTATTATCCCCCTTCGTTGGTATGGCTCAAAACTCAACCAGTACCAACGCGACTAGCACTGCTCCGGCAACCAGTACTCCGATGAAGGAATCTAGAAAGAATTTTTGTCAGAGATTGATGGGTAAGGAAGTTCGATATGAAGAAAGGGACCAAAAAAGAGCCGAAAAAGAAGAAAAAAAAGAAATTAAAGAGTTAAATAAAGGAATAAAAAAAGCGCGAGGCAATGAAGTTATATTAACGGCAGTTAAAAAGAGACAAGAGGCCTTTAAGGCCGCTAAAGAGAAAAGGGGGTCTGCTATAAAGACAGCATTTGACAGGGCGTTAGCTGACTGTGGGGCCAATAAAGACCCACAAGCGGTAAAAAGACAACTTCGGGATGATAGAAAGCGTGCCAGAAGAGAATTTAAAGAGGCAATGATAACGGCGAGACAAGAATTTAAGGCAACAGTACAAGAATTTGCTAAAAACAAAGACAAAAATAAAGATAAAGACAGAGGCAAGAGGGGCAATCCCACAAGCGCTATAAACGCTACAAGTACTATAAATGCCACGAGCACCACTGCTTGGGGTCTTAAAAAGGATAAAGATGATGAAAATAAAGACGACAAAGATAAAGACAAGAAAGATGGGGGCTCTGAAAAAAACAGAGGACGAAGAGAGGGCAAGGGTTTGCGCGGTTGGTGGGGGCGGTAAGCGGTAATAAGAGTTAGGTCTTTAGTTTAAAAAACCTCCTTTTGCCTATCTGCAGGATGTCGTTGTCTTTTAACTTAACTGTTTCGTTAATGTCGTTTTTAACGGCGTCATTTATTTTCACCCCGCCTTGCTCTATTAACCTCCTTGCTTCGCTTTTGCTCTCAATTCCGGCTTGTAATAGTAAATCAACAATTTCTAATTCATTATTGCTGGTTTTTAATTCATCAATATGTTCGGGCTTTTCATGCTTAGAAAATAATTTAATAAATTCGTCTTTAGCGCGCTCTCCGGCACCGTTTTCGTTATATAAGTCCACAATAATTTTCGCCAATTCTAGCTTTGATTCTCTCGGGTCATCTATTTTTCTGTCAAAATCAGTAAGAAGTTCGTAATATTTATTAATTAACTCATCCGGAATAGCCATTACTTTACCAAACATATCCAATGGTTCGGCATTTAGAGCGATATAATTATCGTAACTTTTGCTCATTTTGCGTACGCCGTCAGTTCCCTCTAAAAGAGGAACGGTCACAATGTCTTGAGGCGACATATTAGATTTCTCCATCAATGCGCGCCCCGCTAAAAGATTAAATTTTTGATCAGTGCCTCCGATTTCTATATCGGCTTTCACCATAACAGAGTCCTGGGCTTGTAAAATTGGATACATAAGCTCACTCATCCATAATGGCTTATGTTGCGCTATTCGATTATGAAAATCTTCACGTTCAATAAGCTGTTGCGTAGTAAACTGAGTCATCAAAGTTTGCAGTTCTCTAAAATCCATCTTAGAAAGCCATTCGCTGTTATAGCGTACCTCGCAGTTTTTTATATCAATAATTTTTCCCGCTTGGACAAGATATTTTTCCATATTTACCCTCACATCTTCTTCGGTGAGCGGTTTGCGGGTCTCTGACCGGCCCGATGGGTCGCCGATGGTTGCCGTAAAATCACCGATAATTAAAACGGCCTTATGACCAGCATCCTGGAATTGCCTTAATTTTCTCAAAGGAACAGTATGTCCTAAGTGTAAATCAGGGCTAGTGGGGTCAATGCCGAATTTAATCCTTAATTTTTCTCCGGATTTTAAAGCCGACTCTAAATGTTCTTTAATTACCACCTCCGCCACTCCCCTAGTCAATAATATTTCACTCATGACGCCTAAAAAATAACATAACGCTGGGCACAAGAAAAGCAATTAGCGCAATCGGAAAGAAAGCCAGCAGTAAAACAACAATCAGCCGGAAAAAATTAACTGCCAATCCTAAGGATATGATTTCTTTCCACTTGCTCATAAGGTCTCTCCCCGTCTTTTCAAATAGATGGAAAGCAATGATGTAACCAAAAGATAATAAGGTTAAGACGACGCTTGCAAACCACAGGGCAAAAATAGGATTGGTTATTTCTATCGCCATTCCGGCTAAAATAAGAGCTATAAAAGCTAGCGAAAACCTCAACAACAGCCATTGGCCGCCTTTTTTTTCCAGAGAAATAATCCAAGAATCAAAAAAGAATAACAAGCTGGCTAAAGTTAATACAAAAAAATTGTAATTATTGCCTAAAAAATAATCAAAATCGCGCCATGCTAACGGATAAAAAATTATGGCGCCAATAAAACTAGAAAAAAATAATAACTCCCAAAGGTTAAGATTCATTTATCTCTTACCTCTTATTATATCATCAATTAAACCGTACGTCTTGGCTTCTTGGGCGGTAAGATGAAAATCGCGGTCGGTGTCTTTCTCTATTTTCGTCAGCGATTGACTTGTATGTTTGGATAAAATTTGATTTAAGCGGTCTTTTGTTTTCAGAATTTGTCTGGCTGTTATTTCAATCTCTATGGCTTGTCCTTCCACTCCGCCCATTACTTGGTGTAAAAGTATTTCGGTATTAGGCAAGGCCAATCGTTTTCCTTTTGCTCCCGCAGACAACAAAACCGCGCCCATAGAAGCGGCAATGCCCACGGCAATTGTGGAAACATCGGGTTTTACATACTGCATGGTGTCGTAAATGGCCAGTCCGGCGCTGACGGAGCCGCCCGGTGTATTCAAGTACAATTTAATGTCTTTTTTAGGGTCTTCGTGCTCTAAAAACAAAAGCTGGGCGATTATCGTATTTGCCACGGCGTCATTAATGGGGCCGCCAAGAAATATAATTCTTTCTTTTAAAAGCCGCGAATAAATATCATAAGCCCGTTCCCCGTGCTGTGATTGCTCAATTACCGTTGGAATTAAATATTGGTTTTTCATTGATAAAATGTATTCAATAGTTCGACAAGCTCACTATTGGCTTTCAAGAAAGCCAAACACTTTTCTAGTTTGTAATACGTTGTAAATATAGTCATAAAATTTAGGATTGTCAATCCCCCTCATTTCATTGCGAATTTCTTCTTCGCTAGGCGTTAGGTTTTCTAGCTGGACAATTTTATATATTACCAGTTGAGCGGCAACTCGTTTCCCCGCTCCTTCCTTGCCAAATTGTTGCTCAACTTTATCAATCATCACCTGCGGAATGTCTATTTTTGACTCTTGGACTATTTCCTCAATAATTTTGAGGCGATTTTTATCGCGCTCTTTCATTTCTTTTTCTTTCGCAATTCCTTCTCTAACGCTCTTTTTTAAATCATCCAGATTATTGAAATTTTTACCCAAACTTTTTATGAAATTATCATCCAAATCCGGCAGTTCTCTGTTAAAAATCTTATCAATTTTAATTTTATGGCCAGAAAATGTAATTTCTTCTCCCATTGAACGGTTTTCCAGATTATTTTCTAAGCCGGGCAGAAGATTGCCTTTCCCTAGAATAAATTTATCACTTTTGCCTTCGGTTATATCGGTAATTTCTATAACATCTCCGTTGCGTGCCGGACGATTTGCTTCGGTAAGTTTGGCTTTGGAGTTTTTAAGCCACTCTATTGAATCGTCCACCTCTTTTTCGGTAACTGCGATGTTCTTTTCTTCGCCCGCAAATTTTTTAGACCATTTTTCGGCTATTTTTTTATAATTACCCAACTGGATTTCCGGAAATAAGGTTAATTTAACGGTGTATTTAAAACTTTTATCGTGAGAATCAATGGTAACTTGGGGTTTATCTATAATAGTCCAATTATTTTCTTCGGCTATTTTATTAAGACCAAATTTTATTGCTTCGTGGGCGGCTTTTTCAAAGACCTTTTCTTGGTCAACGGCATTTTTTGCCATTTCCCTTGGGGCTTGGCCGGGACGGAAACCCTTTAAGTGTATTTGTGACAGCGCTTGGTCAAAAACGGGCTGCCAGTATTCATTAAATTCTTCTAATGTAAGTTCAACGCTTAATTCCACGAGGGAGCCGGGAAGATTTTTATAAGAGGACTTCATTTTATTGAAAACGGAGAAATTATTAAATAAACGGCACCAACAAAAGCGCTACGATGTTTATAACCTTAATTAAGGGGTTTATAGCGGGGCCAGCAGTGTCTTTGTATGGGTCGCCGACGGTATCCCCTGTCACGGCTGCTTTATGCGCGTCAGAGCCCTTTCCGCCGTGATGTCCGCATTCAATGTGTTTTTTGGCGTTGTCCCACGCGGCGCCTCCCGTGGTCATTGAAATTGCCACAAATAAACCAGAAATTATTGAACCCATCAACAAGCCGCCTAAAGCTATTTTCCCCAGACCGAATCCCACTAAAACAACCGCTATTATAGGAACAACGGCGGGAACAATCATTTTCTTTAACGCGGCTTTTGTGACAATATCCACCGCGCGGCCATAATCGGGTTTGGCGATTCCCTCCATGATGCCTTTGATTTCCCTAAATTGTCGGCGAATTTCTTCCACAACCACTCCAGCTGTTTCGCCCACTGCTTTCAAAATTATTGAACTAAAAAAGTATGGTATTGTTGCCCCTAAAAATAAACCGACTATTAAATAGGGGTCTTGTAAATCAAAGCCGATTATTTCTAACGCGCTCTTTTTTATTTCTTCAGCGTAACTGGCGAATAAAACTAATGCCGCTAATCCAGCCGAAGCGATTGCATATCCCTTGGTAACGGCTTTGGTGGTATTGCCGACCGCGTCCAGGGCGTCGGTTACTTTTCTGACATCTTCAGGGGCATTAGACATTTCTGCAATGCCGCCCGCGTTATCTGTGATTGGACCAAAGGAATCTATGGCTATCACAATTCCAGCCACAGACAACATAGATACCGCCGCCAGAGCAATGCCATATAATCCCGAAAGATAATAACTTATTAAAATTCCGGCAGAAATAGTAACCACTGGCATTAAAGTTGATTCCATTCCGACAGACAGCCCTATTATTATATTTGTTCCATGACCGGATTTAGAAGCGTCGGATATTGATTTAACCGGACGAAAATTTTTGGAAGTATAATAGTCCGTTATAACAACCATAAGGCCTGTTATTGCCAGACCAACTAGAGTTGTGAGAAAAATATTTAAATTATACTGAGAAGCCCAATAAAATAATCCGGCAGAAATAATAAGCGAAGCAATCAATCCTTTGTATAATGCCCCCATAATAGAGCCCTTGCCTAATTTCACGAAAAATCCGCCGACAACCGACGCGATGATGCCCAAACCGCTTAAGGCCAAAGGCAAGCTATCCCCGGATAACAAAAGAGCGGCTATTAAGGTAACTAAATAGGTCTCAAAAAGGTCAGCCGCCATTCCCGCGCAGTCGCCCACATTGTCCCCTACATTATCCGCTATGACGCCTGGGTTGCGAGGGTCGTCTTCAGGAATATTGGCTTCTACTTTTCCAACTAAATCAGTGCCCACATCCGCGGCTTTGGTGTAAATACCGCCTCCCAGTCGAGCAAAGATTGAAATTAAACTGGCGCCAAATCCCAAGCTGACTAAAGCCGTGGCGTCAGGAATCCAAATATAAAATACGGTGATAACTAACAATGCTAAAGAAACAACCAAATATCCAGTGACAGAACCGGCCTTAAATGCTAAAGAAAGCGCCGGGGCAATCCCCTTTTTAGCGATTTCAGCCGTTTTAGAATTGGAACGCACGGCCACATTCATGCCTATATAGCCGGCAATCGCGGAAGTTACCGCTCCGATAAAAAATCCCAAAGCCGATTTATCTCCCAAAAACCAATAGAGCAAAGCGATTAAAGGCACGGCGACAATGGCCACTGTTTTATATTGTCTGTTTAAGTAGGCGCTGGCGCCGTCTTGGATGGCTTTTGAGATGGAATCCATCTGTTCATTGCCATTACTTTGAGATTTTAGCCAGTACATTATGTAAAAGCTGTATAAAATTGCCGCGCCGGCTGGTAAAAAAGTTAAATAGTAGATATTCATACTTGAGGTTGCGGTTCTTCTTTTGGCGTTTGGCTTTCAGCTACGCCCTCTTCTAGGACTTGCTCCGGATTAGCTTGAGAGCGAACATCTATTTTCCATCCTGTCAGTTTAGCGGCAAGCCGCACATTTTGTCCGCCTTTTCCAATAGCCAAACTTAATTGGTCGTCTGCGACTAATGCTCTGGCTTCCCGTCTAGGAAATATTTCCACTAATCTAACTTTAGCCGGAGAAAGAGAATTAGTAACGAACTTATTAGGGTCTTCCGACCATTCCACTATGTCTATTTTTTCCTGTCCCAATTCATTGCTAACCGCTATTACTCTCATTCCGCGCTGGCCCACGCAACAGCCAACCGGGTCCACGCCTTCCACATGAGAAACAACGGCAATTTTAGTTCTGCTCCCCGCTTCTCTGGCAACGGCTTTGATTTCTACCGTATTATCGGCAATTTCAGGAGCTTCAAGCGAAAAGAGTTTTTTTACAAAATCCGGATGAGCTCGGGACAAAATAATACCGGGACCGCGGGCGTCGCCCTGCACGGCTAAAACATAAAAGCGCATCCTTTCTCCAATTCGGTAATGTTCGCCGGGAATTGATTCGTTGTAGAACATTATTCCGGTCGCGCGGCCCAAGTCAACATAAACATTGCCGCGGTCAAAACGTTGAACGACACCACTTACGACCCCTCCTTCTTTTTCTTTAAATTCGCTTAAAACGGAATCGCGTTCCGCTTCGCGGATTTTTTGCAAAACAACCTGCTTGGCCACTTGAGCGGCAATACGGCCAAAGTCGCCTTTGGTCTCTAGCGGGAATTCCAGTTCTTCATTTAGTTGAACATCCGGCTTAATTTTTTTGGCTTCTTCAATCAATATATGGCGGTCAGGATTATAGTGAGGAAGCTTGTCTGCTTCGGACTCTGACGCAGGATTCGCTTGTCCTTCCCTAACTATTGTAGGAGGCCCAGCCTCCGCCAAGGCTTCGGCGGGTTCGGTCATATCAACTACCGTTTCATCAACCGCCGTTTTAACTTGGGAAAATTTCGCATTTCCGGTTTTTAGGTCAACTTCGGCGCGAACCACCTCTCCCCTCTTTTCGTATTCCTTTTTATAAGCCGCGGCAATAGAGGATTCCACCGCTTCCACGATTTTTTCTTGAGGTATATTTTTTTCTTCGGCAATCTGCTGAATTGCTTTAGATAATCCTTTTAGGTCAAACATATTTTTTACAATTAAAGGTCGCGACAGCGACCTTTATTGCTTTTATTATGGACTAATGTTTTTTAGAAGTCAATACCGCTATATATTCTCGTAGTGTCTTATATTAAATTTCTTTTCATCAAAAATATCTATCGCAAGCAAATCAATTCTCCATCCCCTATTATCATCTACTAATTCAGGATTGCTATTTGCGTAAAGCGAGGCGGTTCTTTGTAATTTTTTTAATTTGGTTTGCGTTAAGTTATTTTCTGGTTGTATATAATCATTACTTGACTTTTCTGTCAAGTTGTATTGTAGTGATTTGACTTCAACAAACACTAAAGTTTTATCTGGGGCAATTGTTATTATGTCTAATTCCCCCCATGGCTTCCAATGATTTCTTTCTATAATTTTATATCCCTTATCTTTTAAGTATTCGGCGGCGAAATTTTCGCCGAGGTTGCCAATGATTTTTTTATCATTCATGGTTTGGAAAGTTGTTTAGTTGAAAACTGATTGTAAATTGAAAATTATTAATTGTAAATTTCGCACAAAGTGTTTGCCGACCAACATCGTGTTGTATTTTGGGGTCGCACAAAGTGTTTGCCGACCAACATCGTGTTGCATTTTGGGGTCGCACAAAGTGTTGGTCAGCCAACATCATGTTGCAATTTGCTCCGCACAAAGTGTTGGTCGACCAACACTTTTTTCGCCATTTTTCAAAAAAACGAGGATTCATCGGACGATCGGCTTCTCTAAATTTAGGTACTGTTTTACACCGCCATTTAACTTTTGTCAAGCTTAGAGAAGCCGATCGTCACACCATTACTAC
>CAYIII010000007.1:0-19603 GCA_964363475.1 uncultured Candidatus Saccharibacteria bacterium | reverse complement strand
ATTCACGATTTAGTACTGAACTCGGATTAAATATTGATTCAGGATACGGGGTGGGTTTGTATACTAAATAAAAACCACCACCCTCATAAAACCCCAAATCTCAATGACCAAATCCCAATAAAATCTTTAAATCACAAATCCCAACATTGGACCTTGGGATTTGGGGCTTTGTTGGGATTTGGAACTTGGTGCTTGGGATTTTATTAGATCAATTAGTAATTAGAAATCCGATGTCTGGTGTGGGGTGGGTTAAGTAATGTCTAAAAAAATCTTGTGATATAATAAGGACTGTGAAGAAGTTAGTTTCTAATTTGGCAATTTTAGTAATTAGCATAATTGTTCTGGTTTTTATTTATAATAATTTCGGCGCTTTCTTTAAAAGAAATAAGCTGGTAAATATTTTCACTATCAATAGGGGAAATAAGAATACCGTTTCTAACAATCAACAAGTAAAAGTTCGCATAACCGGTTTAAGTCCCGGGGGTTATTTTTTGGGTTCAAGTTCCGGTTCGTTGACTTTGGCCAATGAAAACGCCTTTCCGATTAATATTACCGGATGGAAAATAGAAGCCAATCGCGGCAGTTTCTATATTCCTCAAGCGATTAATGTATACGACCCGTTAGGGTTGAATTCTGAATCAGATATTATTTTACAATCCGGCGCCCGGATTTCAATTTTTACCAATGCCAGCGCTAATGGAAAAAACTTTTTAATGAATAAGTGCATGGGTTATTTGCAAAATACGATAAATTTTGACCCGCCTCTGCCGAGAATATGTCCAAGAATAGACAGGGGTGAAATTATAGAATTATCAGGTAACTGTCAGAATTATTTATTATCATTTCAGAGTTGTGGAGTTCCGAGTCCCGGAGATTCTGTTGGCAATGATTTTGCCTGCGCGGAAAAATTGAAGGAAATTAGTTATAGGGGCTGTTTTGAAAAATATGGAAACGATCCGGATTTCCTAACTAATCAATGGTATGTCTGGGGAAGCGGGGCAATTCTAGACCCTTACCATGATATTGTAAGATTAGTTGATAATGATGGATTTATAGTGAGCGATTATATTTATTAAGAATGCCAGAGACAGCTTATTATCTTCAGGAACCAGCTGTTCCCGTCCCTGCGAGGCGGGACAGCCTACCGGCTCGGCTCGCTGCTTTTTGTTTTTGAATATTATAACAAAAAGACCATGCCAGCGCGGCCTCCGCCAGTTTCCTTCAGACAATAAGCCGTCTCTGGCGCTATTTTCTCTCTACTAAAGTAATCTTCACTTCAAATTCTTTTCTGCCGCGTAAAATTTTTGCTCTCAAGACATCGCCAACAGACAATTCTTCCAAAAAATCTTGAATCGTTTTTTCCGTGGTAATCTTTTCATTATTAATTTCCAAAACGATATCCTTAACTTTTAATCCCGCTTTTTCGGCCGGACTATTTGGAATGACTCCAGCGTGTAAGGGGCCTTGTCCTAAAATAATAGCTCCGTAATTAACGGGCAACTTCATTTTTTCCTTAAGATTTTCATCTACGCTCACATAGCGCAATCCTAATAACGGCCGTTTGATGCGGCCATGATTCTTTAAGTCCTCCAAATCCCTTTTGGCGGCATTAACAGGAATAGAGAAGCTTAAATTCTGCGCGCCAAAAACTACCGCGGCATTTATGCCCACTACCTGCCCCTCTATAGTCACTAAGGGTCCGCCAGAGTTTCCCGGGTTAATGGCGGCATCAGTTTGTATAAGCCCCCGCATTTCTTGCACGGGCGATTTGGGATCGGTGGCGGCTTGTATAGAACGGGCCAATCCGGAAATGATTCCCGAAGAAACCGTGTTTTTGAATAAACCTAACGCGTTGCCTATGGCTAGCACCGGTTGTCCCAGCTCCAGAGTGGAAGAATCACCCAGTTCCAGAAAGGGCAAGTCTTTGGCAATAATTTTTAAAATGGCTATATCATCAATGGGGTCTCTGGCTAAAATTTCAGTTTTAAATTTTTTCCCGTCATTAGTTATGACGGCATATTCCGAATTTTTATCCGCCACTACATGTTTATTTGTTAAAATAATTCCTTTTGAATCAACTATGAATCCAGACCCGCTGCCTATCTTAACCATGCCATGAGCATCAATCGCCTCCGGCGGAATATTTAGTGATTGAGAATCAGGGGAAAGTAACGGCAATAAATCTTGGGGTATTTCCTTTTCAAGAGATTCTAAACTTTTGGAAATAATAATCGTGACAACCGTCGGCATTATTTTTTTGATTGTTTCGCACCAAGTGTACTCCTTCATATTGTTGATTATTTTATAACATACTATGGACAATATTGGTAGTTGTGAGTAAAAATAGAGTTATGAAAAATATAACTGTCTCCGTAATTAAGGCAGATGTTGGCAGTATCGGCGGTCACACTAAACCGTCGGAAAGAATGATAAATAAAGCAAATGAATTGCTAGTTAAAGCGAAAGAAACGGGCTTGCTTGTTGATGGCGTTGTAAAATATACCGGAGACGATATTTGTTTGATAATGAGTCATGAATGGGGCATCGGGGCGCCTCATGTGCATAAATTTTCTTGGGATGTTTTTAAATTGGCAACGGCCATTGCCGAAAATCAAGGGTGTTATGGGGCGGGTCAAGATTTATTAGTGGACGCTCCTTCTGGAAATGTAAGGGGAGCGGGACCGGCTGTGGCGGAGATAGATTTTATCAGAGATAGAGAAAGCAAAGAACGGCCGGTGGAGGCGTTTTTGGTCTTTGCGGCTGATAAATGCGGTCCCGGCGCGTTTAATTTGCCTTTATATCAAGTTTTTTGCGACCCAATGCATAATGGCGGACTTTTATTAAGTCCGAAACTACATCAGGGCTTTACCTTGACAATTATTGATATGGACCATAAGTCCCAAGAAGAAGACCGAGTTATCATTTTAAATATTCCGGAGCAAGTTTGGGAAGCCGCCGTTCTTTTGCGTGATATGGACCGCTACGCTATTGAATCAATTCATTCTCGTTATAAACCGAATGAACAAATAACATCGGTCTCCGCGACTCGTTTACATAATATCGCCGGTAAATATACGGGAAAAGACGACCCCGTGGCGCTTGTAAGAACGCAGGGTATTTTTCCTGCCCCGGAGGAATGCGTTGAGCCCTATATGTTGGGACATTATGTTACCGGCGACGCTCGCGGCTCTCATGTAATGCCTATTATGCCAGTCGCCATAAATACGCCCGTGGCAGGCCCTTATTGTTTACCGTTGGTTTCTTGTCTTGCATTTTCAATGGATGTTAATGGAAGATTTTCTGACGAGTATGTGGATATTTTTGGCAATGTTGCTTGGGACGCGGCAAGGCATAAGGTTCAAAAAAAGGCGGAAGAATTTCGCCGTCAGGGATTTTTTGGGGTAACGATGGCTTCCCATCAAGAATTGTCTTATACGGGTATAATTGATTCTATAAAAAAATTGGACGAAAAATTTGTTTTGAGAAAATCCGCTTATCATAAAAATTAAAAAAATATGACCCGCCGGGCGGCGGGTCATATCGTTCTTACTTTATTATTCTATCCAAGCAAGTTTTGAAATAATGTCCACTAGTTGGTCAGGATTGAATTGTGTGGGGGGTTGGTCGTATTTTAAGCTGCCGTTTAGGGCCGTATTGAACTGGCCATGCCAGATATCTCCCTCGTGATTTATCAAATAACTAATTATAGAATCCAATCTTATTTTGTGTCTTTCATTCGGGAAAATCTGCGTATTTCCCCTTTCATCAACTTGAATAATAACCGTGGCGTTCCAGCCCTTTCTCCAGCGTGCCATTCTAGCCACATATTCCTTGTATTTTTGATTGCTCAATTTTTCGGTTTTGAGAATGGCAACCAGTACTGATTGATGGCCGATTTCTATAGGGCGCAGTTCCCCGCATCTTTCCAACTCTGGTTGAATAATTGCGGGAGATTGATTTTGTAAATCTTCTTCCCATTGTCGGACTCTTTCTTCTCCCCACTGACGAACTTCGCTTTTTGATTTACCTAAAGCAAATGAGCGAAACATGGTCCGAAGCAATGAGTCGGAATTTGATAATAATAAGGACTTGATCTTTTCGTTTTTTTCAATGTCAGGAAATTCTTCGTAATCTACTAATAATCTGTAACCATTAACACACCAAGTCACTTCCTCTAATTTACAGCTTGTAATTCTATGCCACTCTACAGACCTTTCGGTTGCCCAATCCATTACGCTTTCACTGCTCTCTCCCAATCTATAAGCCCTCTTAATCATTTGAGCTAATGAATCGGGGGGAGAGCCGGCGTGCAAGTCGTCCAGTTTTGCCGCTTCAATAAACGGCAACAACGCCGGGTCCTGGCTGACTTCTAAATATTTAGCGGTCATGTCCGCGCAACAGGTGTTTTTTTGAATTTCGGGTGGTAATTTATGCTCATTAAATCCAATGTCGCCAATCCCTAAAAACATCTTGCCTTCGGGACAATCGGCAAAGTCCCGTGCTGTATTAGTGAACAAAACTGGTGTTTTGAAACTTACACCGGGCAACAGTTCCCGTCCTTTTTCGGTAATAATTAATAGAATCCTCGCAAGAATTTCATCGTAGTCGGCTCGACGATGTGTCGTAAACGCATTCTTATCAGGGTATCCGGCCATCCATTGATTGTGAATTTTTTCAAGCAAATCCGGCGAAAGCGTTAAAGAACTTTCGCGCTCTAATGTATCCAGCGAAAGCATCATCTCCAACACTTTACTCATTTTCACTTTGCTACTCCTTTCTTGAAATAGAAAACGCTTTTAAGCTGTCAACAAACTGGAGAGATGCTATCATCTTTTTTTAAGATAGTCAACCCCGCTTCGTGTTATTCTCGCGTCTTTTATATTTTGGTCTCGGGCTTAGCGAGAGAAAATTCAACTATTCTGGAGATTAATTGCTGATAATTTAATCCTGAATTTTCAGCCGCGAATGATGTTTCTGAATTTTTTGCCAAATAAGGGTTTAAGTTGGCTTCTAAAACGAAGAGATTGTCGTCTTTGTCCATTCTCAAATCTACTCTCGCGTAGTCCCGCGCTCCCATCGCTAAATAAACTTTAAAAGCAATATCCTGCATTTTACTTTTAATTTCCGGAGTTAGGTCAGTGGGTATTTTAGGATTAATGGCCTTAAACTCCTCCGAGTCCTCCTCTACCTTGGCTTTGTAGGTATATATTTTGGGTTTGTTTTTTGGCCATTTGGAAAAATCCAGTTCAACGACTTCTAGCGGTCTTATCAAATGTCTTCCTAGAATAGAAACGAAAAACTCCCTTCCTTCTATGTATTCTTCCACTAGGGCATCGTCTTTAATTGTCGTATGAACTTCTCTAACGCGGTTTTTTAAGGATTCTTCGTCATATACTATGGAATTTTCATCAATGCCGATGGAAGCGTCTTCGTGAACGGGTTTTACGAAGAGGGGGAGCTTCATATTTTTAGGTATTTCCGGAACTTGCCCCAATGGCACAAAGAAAAAATTAGGATACGGGATTTTGTGAAAATCAAATATTTTTTTGCTTATATGTTTATCATGGCTTAAAAAAATACTTCCAGAACCGGAGCCCGTGAAGGGGATTTTTATCATTTCTAAAAGCGCGGTTATATTGAATTCAAATTTGTCATTATCTCTAAATGTCTCGCAGAGGTTAAAAATCAAATTGGGTTTTTCTTGTTTTATGACGCTGATAATTTTTTCTATGCTTTGATTGACTGGCAGAAGGGCAACTAAATAATTAAGGCCCAAAAGAACCTCTCTGACTTGGTCAACAACCGCGTCGTGCACCGGTCTTTTTTTTGGATATTCCTGATAAAAAAGAATTAGAATTTTTTCAGTGGGCGTTAGCGCCAATAATCTTTTTTTATACCATTCGTCCAGAGTCATAGTTAATGACTCAATCGGCACGTCAAGAGTGCTTTCAAAAGCCGGCACCGGCTGTTTTTGATATTCTTTTATTAACTCCGAAACATAAACCAATTTATCGTACGCGGCCGTTCCTTTATATGTTTTTTTCCAGTCAAATCCCGGGGTTATCGCTACGGCAAAAGTTTCGGCAAAATCTTCATCAGGGTGTTTCTGGGCGTACCAGCCCTCAAGATGGCGGACGAATTTATCGCTCTCAACTATTGGGGCAAAATTATCTTCATACGGTTTTTCGTAAATGCCAAAGACCTCTTTCCAGCGAGGAAGTTTGTATAAGGAATATACATAATTAAAAGCGTGTCCGGCTTCGTGGCGAAGAATTTGCTGAACTTCTTCAATGTCTTCGGCAATTTTTGATTTAGCGGGGTCAATGTTGATTTTTTCCTTTTCAATTTCCCATAAAGTTTTATTCGCGAGATAAAAGGGAATACCGATAATAGGCACCGAATCCGGACAGCCCCAACTATCGCTTAAATAAGTAGGCGGTTTAAATTGTATTTCTAATGCGTCCAATTCTGAATAAAGTTTTTTAATCGCGGGTTCCAGTTCAGAGCTGTTAATTTCCAGACCCAGTTGATTAATGGGTGTTTTTAAAATCTCTTCCTTGGACTTGCCGCTTAAAGAATCCATAAGGAACATCTTAACAAATTATAAGATTTTAAGATAATTTTTTAGAAAATTTCATTGTGGACTCAGCGAGAATCGAACTCGCGCCTCCTCATTGTCCCGATAATTTTGGTGGACCCGTGAACTGTGGACCCAGCGAGAATCGAACTCGCATCTTTCGGTTGCAAACCGAATGCTCTACCACTAAGCTATGGGCCCACCAAAATTATCGTGGATCCTCGATTTATATCAAATTTTGAAATGTTTTATTAAGTTTTCTATAGCTAATCTTTTTTTCCAGGATTTAATTTGCAACTCTCTTCTTTTTGCATTGATAAGCTCGTCATAAGTCTCATTATATATTAATTCCCATGGCAAATATCTTTTAGTAGATCCAACTAATCCCTTATTGTGTAAATCTAATCTTTTAGAAATATTTTTACAACTTCCTATATAATAATGACTATTAATATTAGATTTTAATATATAAACGTAAAACATTTCAAAATTTTACAAATCGGGACAAAAGTAGTGTTCTGCCACTGAACTATGAGCCCGTTTTAAACTCTTTATTAAAATAGCTTATTTTGCTACAATTGTTAACTGTGATGTCTAAAGATATTCCCCTCGGTTTATCCTTCGATGATATTCTTTTGGTACCGCAATACTCCAAAATATCTTCTCGCAGGACTATTAATTTAACAACTAATTTTTCTCGCAATTTAAAATTAAACATTCCTATCGTCAGCGCCAATATGGATACGGTAACCGAATCCACTATGGCAATAGCCATTGCTCGCGAAGGTGGTATGGGCATTATTCACCGATTTATACCCCTAGATATTCAAGTTGCGGAAGTGCAAAAAGTTAAAAGAGCGGAAAATTTAATTATTTCTGACCCTATAACAATTAAAAAAGAAGCAAAATTAAAAGATGTTTTATTATTGATGGCCGAACACGGCATCAATGGTATTTTAGTAGTTAATGAAAAAGGATTTTTAGAGGGCATCATCACTTCGCGCGATGTTCGCTTTCGCAATGACTTGGATAATTCGGTGGAAAAAATCATGACTCCGCGTTCTAAATTAATTACTGCAAATATTTCAATAAAATCGGAAGAGGCGATAGAGATTCTTTCTAAATACAAAATTGAAAAACTACCGTTAATAGATAAAAAGGGGATATTGCAAGGATTAATTACGGCATCTGATTTCGCAAAAGTTAATAAACATCAATTATCTGCCAAGGACAAAAAAGGAAGGTTGCTGGTAGGAGCGGCCATTGGCGTTAAGGACGGATTAGAGAGGGCCGATAAATTAATTAAAGTTGGAGTTGACGCTTTAGTTATTGATATTGCTCATGGTCATCACAAAACCTGTATTGATTTAGTAAGGGACTTAAAGAAAAGGTATAAAAATACTGATATTATTGCCGGCAATGTTGCGACTGCCGAAGGAACTAAGGACTTAATTTTGGCTGGCACTGATGCGGTTAAAGTGGGAATTGGTCCGGGAGCCGTTTGTTCAACTAGAGTTGTTGCGGGAGCCGGAGTGCCCCAAGTAACAGCGATATTAGAATCAAGTAAGTTGGCCAGAAAATATGACGTACCGATTATTGCCGATGGGGGAATAAGAAATTCGGGCGATTTAGCCAAAGCGGTGGCGGCTGGGGCGTCAAGTGTTATGATTGGCAATTTATTTGCCGGCACCAAAGAATCTCCCGGAGAATATTTTATTGAAGACGGAGCGGCTGTTAAGATATATCGCGGATTGGCCTCTAGGGATTCTTCTATTGACAGAAATACTTTGGAAAAAAATGCAGAGCGGCGGGAGAGAGCTCCGGAAGGAGTCAGCACCAGAGTTTCTTACAGGGGCGAGGTGAAAAAAATAATTCAAAATTTGATTGACGGCTTTCAATCGGGCATGAGTTATAGCGGCGCTGAAAATATTAAAGAATTTTGGAAAAAAGTGAAATTTATCCGTATGACGGAGGCCGGTATGAAAGAAAGTCAGCCCCGTTTCTAAAAAATATTATAAGAAAAGCCGCTTGAGCGGCTAATCTTTAGAAATGTAATGGGCAACTGCGGAAATCGCAAACGGGCAAAAAAGAGTCATCACCAACGCGATTGATTCTTCAGCTCTCATTATTACCAGTTCGTTACTGACAATATCTTCCATGGCCGCTAAGGTAGAAAAAACTCCGAAGAAAAAGAAACAGTAACAAGTTATTCTAACAATTATCTTAACGACACGGAGCAACATGGTTAGGCCCTCCTTCCAATTTTTCTTTAAAGAATTGAGTGTATATTCTTACGGCCTGTTCAAATGATTCGTTTCTGAAAGAACTACAGAGAGTTGAATCGGGCTTATAAAGAACTCTAGCTGGAGACATCGGGTCGTTAGAGTACATAATTGGACCGCCAAAAGAAGCAACCGGATAAATATCAATTATGTTATTGTTTGTGGTTGTAACCCATGAGTGCCTGTAACGACTATAAAAAAATCCATCATGGCATCTTATTTTGAATACATTAGAAAGCGCTCTTGAAATAATATGGCATTTATTGCCTCTTTCGTCTGCGCCTAAATTTACGTCATATAAACTGTCAATTATGGACCTTACTCTGCCAAAAAGCTCTAAGTCCTCTTGCGGTATGGTTTCTTTTGTAATTGCCCAGAACGCCATTTACTTCTCCTTGTTTTAAGGGTCTCAAAAAACTTCGTACATAGTAACATAAGTTTTTAAAAATACCAATTCGGTCAAATTGTCGCTATTGACATATAGGGAATAGTATGCTATACTTGTAATAGAATCTAGGAGGTGGTAATGTGCCACTTTCCAAGAAGTTCTAACACAACCTAGAAGGAGGTGTGAAATGGTTCTGGCACTCTTTGGCGGTCTGTTGTTCGGAAGCGGAGCCGCGGTGCTATTCCAGCGCGAGTCAGCCACCTACCCCAAGCCCATCGCCACCGTGTTTGTGCTTGTCGGCATCGCGCTCATCATCGTCGGCACCTACACTCCGAGCCTGCTGTTCTAACGCAGACCAGCACAACGGAATCGAGTTCGCCAGTTGTTGTCCCCAACAACTGGCGTTTTTTTATTTTTCGGGTCAAAATTATCCCTTATTTACTTGATAATTTCACTGGCGGAGGCGGGAGGATTCAAGGTTTCGCTTTAAGATAGCGCAATAACTATTTTCTTTGCGAACTTTCTTTTTCAAAGAAAGTGGATCAAAACCCCGTGGTGGAAGGCAGGGAGCGAACGAAGCCGAGTCAGACTCGGCGAAGTGAGCGACCGTCGGAAACCAGAAGGTGTCCGAGACGGGGGTCGGGGTTTTGATGCGGTGGGGGTGAGATTTGAACTCACGAGGGGATTACTCCCCAATCGCTTTTCGAGAGCGACGCCTTAAGCCACTCGGCCACCCCACCTTAAAATCTTTTAATATCATTTAAATTACTTTAAAATGATAGTAATGGCAAGAATTATCGCCGTTTGCAACCAAAAAGGCGGAGTCGGTAAAACAACAACTTCTGTAAATCTTGGCAGTTATTTAGCTCTTTACGGAAAGAGGGTCTTGTTGGTGGATTTCGACCCTCAAGGCAATGCCAGCTCCGGTTTAGGATTCAATATCCGCGATGGCGAAGGTTTTAGTATTTATGACGGATTGGTTGGCAAAAAAAATATTCAAGAAATAATTAAGCAATCATCAATCCCGGGATATCATTTTATCCCATCACATCCTTCTTTGGCTGGCATGACGGTTGAGCTATTAGATAAAGAAAAGAGGGAATCTTATTTAGCCCGTTTTTTAGAATCAATAGCGAATAATTACGATTATATTTTAATTGATTTGCCGCCCAGCGTTAGCATGCTTACTATCAACGGCTTGGTGGCGGCTCAAGAAGTATTGATACCGGTGCAATGCGAATATTATGGATTAGAAGGATTAAGTCAGCTTTTAGAAACAGTTGATTTAATAAATTATAATTTAGGGCATTCCATTAAAATTGCTGGAGCCTTGCTTACAATGTATGATAATAGAGAGCATTTATCGCGCGAAGTTTCCAAAGAATTAAGACGTCATTTCGTTGGCCATGTTTTTGAAGTGGAAATTCCGAGGGTGGTGGCATTGGCTGAAGCTCCAAGTTTTGGCCAGCCAATTTGTTTTTATGACCCCAATTCAATTGGAGCGAGAGCATATGAAAGATTGGCTAAAGAAATAATAAATCAAGAAAATTATGCTAGGTAAAGGATTAGAGTCATTAATACCAAATAAAAATAACAATGAGGAAAATCGTTCCGGGCATCAGGATTTATCTGCTGATAAGCGTGGAGTAGAGGCGGTGTTTCAGATTGAAGTTGATAAAATCAAGCCCAATCCGCATCAGCCGCGCAAATTTTTTGACGAAACATCTTTACAGGAATTGGCGTCTTCCATTAGGGAGATGGGGATTATCCAACCCTTAATAATTTCCAAAATAGAAACGGCGACAGATAGCGGTACTGATGTTTCTTATCAATTAGTTGCCGGAGAAAGAAGATTAAAGGCGGCAAAAATAATTGGACTGGAAAGAGTGCCGGCTATTGTCAGAATTATTCCCCAGGAAAAAGAAAAATTGGAAATGGCGATTGTGGAAAATGTTCAAAGAGCCGACCTAAATCCCATTGAATCAGCCCGCTCTTGCGCAAAACTGCAGGAAGAATTCGGTTTGACTCAAAGAGAAATTGCCGCGCGTTTGGGCAAGAGCCGCGAAACAATTTCTAATTTAATGAGATTATTAAACCTCCCCACGCAAATACAAGAAGCGATTGCCAATAATAAATTGAGCGAAAGCCAGGGGAGATTGCTTCTGACTCTTAATGACCAAATCCAGCAGCAAAAATTATTTGACGAAATTGTAAATAATAATATAAGCGTTCGCGATTTGCGTTCAAAAATTTCCCGCCTTAATAATTCTGGTTCAAATATTGCGGCAACTCCCGTCTCCTCTGTTGACCCGCAGTTATCTTTTTGGGCGGATAAATTGCAAGAGCGATTGGGGACCAAAATAACTTTTCATAAAAATGGTTCTAACGGAAAATTAATTATTAATTTTTATTCTGATGAAGAACTGCGGGCAATTATTGAGAAGTTTGGGCAACTTTTTAAGTAGGGCTAAGTAAAATAAATAAAACCAGAATACTTTATTTATTGAAACCTTTCGAGCAGGCGCGGCTAGCGAAGTCCTGAACCGCGTTGAAGGACGAGCGAGGTGTTTTTGTTATAATCTTCTCAAAACAAAAACCGCGCCGTGGCGAGAAGAACTGAAGACCGCCGCTGGAGCGGTCGTAAGGGGTTGAAAAAATAAAGTATTCTGGTTTTATTCCTATTTAAATAAAATGGTGCTCAACTGATTTAACGCCTTTTATCTCTTTGAGTTTAATTATTAACTTTTCCAGTTTGTCTTTATTAATCAAATCACAAACTATTTTCACGGTCTTGAATTTATCTTTAACAGAATGGCTTTGATGGGACATTATATTGATATGTGAGCGGGCAATAATTTTAGTTATGTCATTAAGTATTCCAATTCTATCTTCAACCACTATTTTAAGTTCCGTTTCCGTATTTTCATGTCTTAGTAACCCCATTTTTTTGTATTTAAGCGCGGAGCGGATATGATTTTTTGCGTTAGTTGTCTTTACAAAACTTAACCAGGCCTCGGACGGCAGTTTGTTTTTTTGGAGCAATATCTCCACCAAGTCCCCTGATTTGAGTTTGGTGTCCAATGAAGCTATTCTGCCGTTAATTTTAGCTCCGACGCAGTGATTGCCGACTTCGCTGTGTATTTGATACGCGAAATCCACCGGTGTGGAGTCCTGAGGCAAGTCAATAACTTCGCCTTTTGGCGTAAGAGACATAATCCTGTCTTTGAAAAAATCTATTTTTAAATCCTCTAAATTAGAGGCCTTATTGGTTTGCCAGTTGCGAAGTTTTTGCACCAATGACATTTCTTGCGCGGAGGATATGATAGCTGCTTTGTTTTTTTGGTAAGCCCAATGAGCCGCGATGCCATTTTCAGCTATTTCATGCATTTCTGGAGTTCTTATTTGAATTTCAATTATTTTTTGTTCCGGTCCGAAAATAGTTGTGTGCAAGCTTTTGTATCCGTTAATTTTTGGCAGAGCTATGTAATCTTTTATTCTGTTAGGCAGTGGTTGCCATATTTTATGAATAACGCCCAAAGCGTTGTAGCAATTTTCTATAGTGGGAACAATAGTCCTGATAGCCACCAAGTCATGAATGTCATCCAAATTCATTTCGTGTTTCAAAAGTTTTCTGTATAAACTGGCGTATCTTTTGGCTCTAAAATCTATTTTAGTTAAAAGAACATTATTACTTTTTAATCTTTCGGTGATGATTGGAATGATTTTTTTTGCGTATTTTTCTCTTTCTTCAAATTTTTCTTTAACATTTTCCAAAAGCCATTTATGTTCTTGCGGATATATATAGGGAAAAGCCAGGTCCTCTAATTCCCCGCTTACTTTAAACATTCCCAAGCGATAGGCGAGCGGCGCGTAAATTTCCATTGTTTCTAACGCTATTCTTCTTTGTTTCTGCGGAGGAAGAGCGTTTAAAGTTCTCATGTTGTGGAGGCGGTCGGCAAGCTTTATTAAAAGCACTCTTATATCTTTGCTTAAAGCTAAGATAAATTTCCGCATATTTTCTATGCGGGTTTCTATTCCCCTGTATTTTACATGCCCGAGTTTAGTAACTCCGTCCACTAAAAAAACGATTTCTTCACTAAAATTCTTTTTAATTTCATTTATATCATGAGGGGTGTCTTCCGCCACGTCGTGAAGCAGAGCGGCGGCAGTAGTTGCCAGGTCGTCAAATTTCCATTCTTCTATAATAGTTTTTGCCGTTGCTAACGGATGATTGAAATACGGCTCGCCGTTTTTTCTTTTTTGTCCTGAATGCGCTTTTTTAGAAAAATCAAATGCCTTTTTAATATCGGGACTGTTTTTAAGAAGCCCTTCAAATGTCACAATATCAATTTACTCTTATGTTGTTTATTTTCTAGTCTTGACATAAAAAAAATAATAGGCGCTTAGACGCCTATTAATTTCTTCCAATCATTCCAATCAAACATTCTTTTTGTCACTTTGGAATGTTGGTTGTGCGGTTGGTCAAATACAATCTGTTCCCATCGCGGTTGAGCAGAGCCCCTTATCTCTGGATTATCATCAATCAAGAAATCTCCTTGTACTAAAGTTTTATCTCTAGTTAAAACTAATCTCCCTATATATTCTCTTCCCAGATGCCTTTCTACCCATTGGTATTTTTCCAAGACGCAATTTTCATAATCTAACAAGGGAGCGGTGCATATATAAACTGTTAATCCCATGGACACCATTTCCTTAACGGCTTCAATTCCTTTTTCTATTGGTGGCAGATTAAGAACAAAGCCGGGAGCGGTATAGATATCTCTCATAGCTGGACGAAATGATTCTGGATAATCAAGAGTAAAGTTAAAATTTCTTTGTCGCGATGAGGGAATATAAACTTCTGGAGGGCAAATGGCCTTCCAAATTTTATTGAATTCTTCGTTGTAGCTGTTCAGAACATCGTCTTGGTCAACAAGAATTATCAATTATTTCTCCTTTACTTCTGAATGTTCTGGGGGAATTATAACTGGTTTTGTCCATGTGGCATAGTCGCATTTAGGATACAAGGAACATCCCCAGAAAATCCTACTCCTCCCTTTTCTAGTAAATCTTTCAACTATATCTCCTTCGTTGCATTTCGGACATTTCATTCCTATTAATTTAGGGTCGGAGATAATTCTTTTAGTATTTTTACATTCTGGAAATCCAGAGCAAGCCATAAATTTACCAAATCTTCCCGTGCGAATCACCATCGGTTTTCCGCATTTTTCGCAAACCTCATTAGTTTTTTCCGGCTCTGGCTTGTCTATCTTTTGATAGCCAACTTCTTGATATTTATTTTCCAGATTTTTAATGAAAGGCGTGTAAAAACTTCCGATAAGGTCTTGCCATTTTTCTTTTCCTTCAGCTACGGCATCTAAGCTGTTTTCCATATTTGCGGTGAAATTTATATCTACCACTTCCGGAAAATTTTCAGTTAAAACCTTATTTACCACTTCTCCTATTGGCGTTGGCAAGAATCTTCCTCCGCCGCCCGGCTGGTCCTTTTGGACATATTCTCGGTCTTGTATTACAGAAATAGTGGGGGCATAAGTGGACGGACGCCCAATTCCGAATTCTTCCAGCGTTTTAATTAAAGTCGCTTCACTGTAGCGAGGAGGGGGTTCTGTAAAATGTTGTTCCGGTTTGAGCTCTTTAAGTTCTAGTTCTTCATTATTTTTGATTTCCGGCAATTCTTTTTCAGCAAATTTTTGAGGCCAAATTTTTAGATAGCCGTCAAACTTTAAAATATTGCCGGAAGCGCGAAAAATATATCTATTGGCTTTAATCTCAATTGTGGTGCTGTCAAATATGGCTTGGGGCATTTGAGAGGCCACAAATCTTTGCCATATAATTTTATAAATCCTTTGCGCGCTTAAGTCCTCCAATTTTATTGTTTCCGGTGTTTGCGTAACATCTGTCGGCCTAATGGCTTCATGCGCTTCTTGCGCCATTTTTGATTTGGTCTCAAAGAAACGGGGAGCTTGGCTTGCGTATTTTTCGCCCAATTCTTTATTCAGCCAATTTTTAACGGCGCTGGTCGATTCTTTAGAGAGATTAACCGAATCGGTGCGCATATATGTTATGTGTCCGTTTTCATAAAGCCGTTGAGCTAACAGCATTGTTCTTTTAGCGGAAAAGCCCAGTTTTTTTGACGCTTCCTGTTGCAGGGTACTGGTGGTAAAAGGCGGGAGGGGATTTCTTTTAATTTCTTTTTTTGTAATGCTTACAACTTTATATTTTGATTTTTCTAATTCAGATATAATTTTATCCGCTTGCTCTTTATTTTTAATTTCAAACTTATCCAACGGCTTGTCGTCTATTTTTACCAAGAATGATTCTATTATTTTTGGGATTTGGGATTTGGTATTTGGGATTTGTAATAGCGCAGCTACTGACCAGTATTCTTCAGATTTAAAATTTCTAATCTCATTCTCTCTTTCCACTATTAATCTTAAAGCCACCGACTGAACGCGGCCGGCAGAAAGTCCTCGGGCTACTTTTTTCCACAAAAATGGAGAGAGCTTATAGCCGACTATTCTATCCAATACTCGGCGCGCTTGTTGGGCGTCCACCATATTCATATCTAAAGTTCTGGGGTTTTTAATGGCGTAATCAATGGCTGATTTGGTAATTTCGTGAAAAACCACTCTCTTAGTGTCTTCTTTTTTTAGATGCAACGATTCAAGCAGGTGCCAGGCAATCGCTTCTCCTTCGCGGTCTTCATCGGTTGCCAGCATTACAAAGTCGCTTTTAGAAGCCAAAGATTTTAAGTAAGAAACGGTTTTTTTTGCTTTTGCGGGAACCAGATATTTGGGCTGGAAATTATTTTCCACATCAATTCCCAAAACGCTTTTAGGAAGATCGCGGACATGGCCAAAAGACGATTCCACTTGAAAATCTTCTCCTAAAAATTTGCTTATTGTTTTTGCCTTGGTAGGACTTTCCACTATTACTAATTTAGTCATTATAAATAATATTTTCCTTTGTCTTCCTTAATTATGCCACTGATTATAAGAAAGGCGATGGTTTGATTGACGACATGGGGCTCAAGTTTAGTTAATTCGGTAATTTTGTCAACACTCAAGGACTTGCCGTCATTTTCAATATAATTCAAAACCGTTTGTTGTTCTTTAGTTAAATTAACATTCTTACCCGGACGATTTTTATCTTTAATTAAAGTAAGATTAAGGGCTTCAAATATGTCATTAACTTCCGTGATTAAAGAGGCGCCGCTTTTAATCAGATTGTGAGAGCCGGCATAATTTGATTGGCTTATTAAACCAGGCACAACGAACACTTCCCTATTTTGTTCCACGGCAAATTTGGCGGTGCATAACGCTCCCGAGCCATAGGGCGCTTCAATAACGATTATTGCGACGCTTAAACCGCTTATAATCCTGTTTCTTTCTAAAAAATTAACTGGATAAGGAGGTATGCCTATTGAATATTCGGAAATTATAGCCCCATTATTTTCCAATATTTTATTCGCCAAGTTTTCGTGTTGATGCGGATATACAACATCTAACCCGTTTGCAAGAACTGCCACGGTCTTCCCTCCGATTTCTAAGGCCCCTTTGTGAGCGGCTTGGTCTACTCCCAACGCTAATCCGCTGATGACGGGAATATTTTGCTCGGCTAACTCATAACCAAGCTTTTGGCTAATCCTTTGTCCCTCTTGAGTCGCTTTGCGAGTTCCCACGATGGCTATGGCTGGCGACGGAAACTCGCATTTTCCTCTGATATATAATCCAAAAGGCGATAGGGGAATCTCTTTAAGAATTTTCGGAAATTGTTTGTCTGACGGAAGCAATAAGGCGATGCCGTATTTTTCCATCCTTCCCCATTCTTTATCCGGGTCAATTTTTATTTCTCCTTTTAGATTTTTCCAGGCCTTAATCCAAGAGCCGTACTTATTCCAGGCCCTTTGGATTGGGAAATATTGGCTTTTATAAAAAATGTTAATAGCGTTATAATACTTGTGTGGCATATGATTTTAAGAAGAAATTGATTTTTTTTATTAGTTCTTATTTTTTGATAGCTTTATTGGCAATAGCGCTGCTTTTTTGGCTTGGATTTGATATCAATCGTCGTATTGTCGGCATCCAAAAGAGCCAGAATGAATTTGCCTCCCATTCAAAAGCCGTTTCTATTTTAAGTTCCTTGCGCGGTGATTTTGAGAAAGCGAAAATAGAAAGACAGTTTTTAGAGAATATTCTACCACAACAAGACAAATTAATTAATTTTCCCAGAGAGTTAAATGTTTTGGCTAAGCAGAATAATTTGCAATTGGCCTTTGCTTTCGGGTCGCAAAAAGAGAGCGAAGAAGCAATTCCCGGATATATTAGTTTCAATATAGTTGTAGCCGGTTTGTTGCCTAATTGGTTAAAGTTTTTAGACGCTCTGGAAAACAGCAATTATTTAATTTCTTTAGACAGCATTCACATTGTAAGCAACAACAAGGAATATCAATTAAATATCAATGGAAAAGTTTTTTCGCAGTAAAAAAGATATAATGTTTTGGATTATAGCGGTTATGATTTTTTTAATTCTTTTATCTTTCAGTATTTACGCAATTTCTTTTTTAGTGAATAAATTTAACTTGGTCTTAAACTATAATTTGATAAAAGAAGGCGAACTTGTTAGATTTAATCTCAATAAAGTTAAAGAATTGAGGCGTTAATTGAGGCCGAAGCTTTGTGAAACACAAAGCGTAGGAGAGCGCGTGTAGCTCAGTGGTAGAGCACAGTCCTGATAAGACTGGGGCCGAAGGTCCGATTCCTTCCACGCGCACACAAAAAATCCGCTTGCTATTTTCATCTACAAATAGTAAGATTAATTTATAGTTCGTTTACAACTGCATATTATCAAGAGTGAGCTGAGGGTTACTGGCCCGATGATGCTCCGACAACCTGCCTCTGTGGCAAGGTGCCAAATCCAGCCCACATGGGAAAGATAGTCTGCCGATTGAACGAACCCGTTCTCACAGAACCACCATGTCGGTGGTTTTGTTTTTCCCAAAGAAAGGATGGAAAGTCATGAGCGACAAAAATGAAAAGCTAATTGAAATAGATTGGTACGGAAATGTCGGTTATTGCCACCCGAATCCAGGAACAGAGAAATCTGTTAAATGCGGGGTTTGTGGAACTATGATGAAAGTTATCAAAAGAAATGTTCTTGGACCTACCAGCTTGGCAGAATCAGTGATGGGGAGCAAGCATCTACATGATGTATTCGAATGTCCATATCTTCGAGAAGAGTGGCATAGAATAATTCATCAATTAAAAATGGACGCTTATTTTGCAGAGATAGGCAATAGGGGCGACAAGAATATAATAAAGAAAAAAGCTGAAAGAAAAATTAGAAAACTTCTGGCTAATCACCCAAAAACTAACTCTCGATAAAATCAAAGCGGTGCGATAATATCAAGCCGCTTTTTCGTTTCAATAAAGCTATCAAAAAATCCGCCTATTTAGACGGACTTGCACCAAACTTCTATATCGCTTAATACATTTTCATCTTGAGGAGATTTTGGAAAGAATATAGGATAATGCTTTTGTCGTGCCCATTCTATTTCTTTTTTAGCGCCCGTGGATTGTTGCCAGCGCGGCGTGGCCAAAACAGCGCCGCAGAGCATTTTTAGCACAAACATATCTAATCTTTTGTAAAAAATTTCAGGAGCGATGGATTTTCTTTCAAAATGGCTTGTGTGAGTGTGGGCGCAAAAAAAAGGAATTTTCCAATTAGCCAAGGCAATCGCAAAGGCCTCCGCTTCTTTGATATTTCTTTCAATTTCTTCTTCCGTACCGTTTCCGATATAAGGACCGGCAATAAAAACAATTTTCATTTGCTCCCCCCTCTTTAAAGTTGCTAAACTGATTCTAAAGAGTTATAAACAAAAATTAAAGAGAGAGCGCGTTTAGCTCCCTCCTTCGCTCTCGTAGTGCTCGAGCTTCGGAAGGGCAAGCCCTCCTTCGCCCCACTTCGTAGGGCTTCGGATGGGCAAGTATCTTTGTACAAAGAAATCCTGCTCTTCCGAAGCTTTGTGAAACACAAAGCGTAGGAGAGCGCGTTTAGCTCAGTGGTAGAGCGTTTGCATGACACGCAAAAGGTCGGAGGTTCGATCCCCCCAACGCGCACCAATGCTAATTCCCCAAGTAGTATATAAAGACAGGGACTTTTTAGTTATAAATAAACCGGCCGGACTGTTGGTGCATGGTCCGGGAATAACCCTTGTAACATGGCTTTTGGAAAATTATCCGGAGATAAAAAATGTTGGCGATGACATAAAAAATAGACCCGGCATCGTGCATCGCCTTGATAGAGAAACATCAGGTTTGATTTTAGTTCCACTTA
>CAYIII010000006.1:0-20756 GCA_964363475.1 uncultured Candidatus Saccharibacteria bacterium | reverse complement strand
TTTCTTCAATGGTCAATTTTCTATCAAAAGAAAAATCAAAACGGGTTCGTTCTGCGGTTATATCCGACCCTCTTTGCTGAACTTCATTTCCCAAAACATCTCTTAGGGCTTGCTGTAATAAATGAGTGGCCGTGTGCAAACGGGTTACTTTTTTTAATTCCTCTTCATTGCCCGCTTTTAATTCGCCGGTGTCTAAAATTAAACCGTGTCCGCCAAATTTTTTTTCAACGCCGGCCCTAGATACTTCCTGATGTTTTTTAAATTCCCTATCAAAATCCTCCCTTTTCAAATTCTTAGTTTTTTCTCCTCCCAATTCTTTAATTACTTCGTATGGAAGCCCAAAACTTTCAAATAGTTTAAACGCGGACATTGCATCTATAATATTTAATCTTTTTAACTCTCTCAAGCCATTATTTAATGTTTTGCCGAACTTGGCATTTTCCTCTTCAAATACTTTAAGTATTGTTTCTAAATTCAGTTCTTTATAAAAAATTCCGTAGGCGTCCACCGTTTTTTTAAATAATTCTCTGATAATAGTTGAATTGCTTATAACAATAACCTTTCTCATTAAACGCCTTAAAATATATCCGGCTTCTTTATTAGAAGGGCGAACGCCGTCGGCAATTAAAAAAACTATGCCGCGAATATGGTCCGCCAAGACCCTACTATCGGCAATCATTAGCGGGTTAAATAAATCCGTTTCAAATATAGTGGAAACCCCTTGCGCCGCCATAGACAATCTTTCAAGCCCCATGCCGGTATCAATGCCGTTTTTTTTCAATTTCTCTAGCATTGCGTTTCCCGCCAACCCTTCGACGTTGCTCTGGGCAAGTAAATTTTCGCGGCTGTCATTGCAAAAATATTCGTTAAAAACGATATTCCAGACCTCTATGCCGTCAATATAAATTTCCGTAGTCGGCCCGCACGGCCCATTACTGCCGGTTGGCCCCCAAAAATTATCCCATAAGGCAAATTTTATTTTTTCTTCCGGCAAACCAATCTGCTCATGCCATATTTTGTATGACTCATCATCGCGAGGAACTTGTTGAGTTCCGGAAAAAACGGTGACGGAAACACGCTCCGGCTCAATCCCCAATTCCTTGGTTATAAATTCATAACCCCACTCAATCACTTCTTTTTTCCAATAATCATCAAAACAAAAGTTGCCGAGCATTTCAAAAAATGTAAGGTGAGTGTCATCGCCGACTTCGTCAATGTCAGTAGCGCGAAAACATTTTTGAATAGAAATAACACGGCTGGATTTAAAATCCTTTTTAGGGTCAAGTTGTCCCGTATAATACGGTTTAAATTGCTGAACTCCGGCGGTAGTCAAAAGAACCGAAGGGTCGCTGGTGACCAGGGACAAGGAAGGCACTATTATGTGCCCCTTTTCTCCAAAAAAATTTAAAAATTTTTTTCTAATCTCTTGAGAACTTAACATCATTAACGCATCTGCGCCAACATGAATTTAATATCCCTAATAGCAGGAATAATTCTGGAATCTTGGGGACGATCTTTGACTAATTCAGAAAGCGCGATAATTTTCCCTTCTATGACTAAATTGCTCGACTGCTTCGGCATTCTATCATACTCCCGTTTTAATATCATTACCTCTGCCATCCTGCCTTCCGCGCTTAAGGATAAATCCCATAATAGACCGCCAATTAAAGCGTTAGCCAAGCTTGAATGACTAAAAGCCACCCCATAGTTCCCGCTCGCAAACGATTTTTGCGCCTGCGTTAAAGAATATTTAATCTGATCCAATAAATTTCCAATATTTTTGGCGTCAATGCCGCTAACCATCCTTTGAATATTGCTAATTTCAGAAGCAACGGCCGAACTCTCTATTATCCCCAAAAAATCATATTTATTTAATAATTGCTGACGCAATACGCTAATTTGGCTTTTTAAATTTGTATCTGACACCTTTCCCCTGGCTTCATCAAAAATTTTTAACCTTACCAACTCATTGTTTGGCAAATTCTCTAATGTCCTAAATGATACTTCATTTTTATTAACGCGGTTAGCAAAGATTATTAATAAATCTTCTTTCAAGCCAAACCATCCAGTCCATAAATCTTTGGAAATCATATATTTTTCCAAATCAGAAATGACTTCAACGACCCTTAATTCATTAGTCGGGTCGCTGTTGGTCATCAATATATCATTCACTCTTCTCCTAAAATCATCGGTAGTTTGTAAATTATCAAAAGACGACGCTAAAACTTTCGTTATCATGTCCCTAACTTCATTATTTCCGTTGGAGAATTGGCTGAAAGCCAACGCGTGCCTTATATACCAATCAACTAATTTATCAAGAAGCGGATTTAGTATGGCCGGATTGGTCTCTTTTACAGATAATAGATGGGTCTCTAAAACTTGCAAATTATTCTGATAATTTGTTATGGCATTTTTCAGATAATTTGAATCTTTAATATCAAGGTCAATTAGTTTTTGAATTTCGCTTAATTTTTCATCGGCGATGCGCAATTCTAAATCAGCTTTGTTTATATAATTAAAAGTAAAAGCTCGGCGCAAACCACGCATGCTTTCTTTAGTAAAATAGAACGGGTTGCTCGGTAGCAAACTCGGATACGCAGACCTTCCTAATGCTAATATTGGTAGCAATAAAACTACAAAAAAAGCCGATTTAATAGCCCTTTTCATATGCTTTTACTGTAGCATATTTACCCCCTTTTAGCTAGTATCCTTCCAAAGTATGGGCCTTGTCGTGCTGTCTTATTTTAATTAAAGATTTTGCCTCAATTTGACGGATTCTTTCTCTTGTAACTCCAAATTTTTTACCCACTTCTTCAAGGGTATGCATTATTCCATCTTCCAATCCAAATCTCATGTTTAAAATCTCCTTTTCTCTCGGAGTTAAGTCCACCAATATGCTTTTAATTTTTTCTCTCAATAAAGCCCGCGCCGCGCTTTGCTGGGGAGTCAATGATTTTTCGTCTTGAATAAATTCTGACAAAACGGAGTCCTCATCTTCATCGCCCAGAGGCGACTCCAAAGAAATGACTTCTTGAGAAATTTTTTGAATGTGATAAATCTTTTCTACAGGCACATTCATTTCGGTTGCTATTTCTTCGGCGAGAGGTTCTCTGCCCAACTCCTGAAACAAACGCCTTTTAACTTGAGTGTATTTAGAAATCGTCTCTACCATATGCACGGGAATGCGGATAGTTCTGGACTGGTCGGCCAAAGCGCGCGTAATCGCCTGGCGAATCCACCAATGAGCGTAAGTGGAAAACTTAAAGCCCCTGCGATAATCAAACTTGTCCACCGCTCTTGAGAGCCCTATATTGCCTTCCTGAATAAGGTCTAAAATATTCAAATTAGGGCTCCTGTTGACATAACGCTTGGCAATAGAAACCACTAAACGCAAATTCGCTCTTATAAAACGACGCCTTGCCTCTTCATCGCCACCCTCTATTTTTTTAGCCAACTCTTTTTCTTCTTCGGTGGTAAGCAATTCGGTCTTACCGATTGACTTTAAGTAGGCCTGGACGGCATCGGGAAGATTCTCACTTTCAAGATTGCCAACGGCCTCTAAATCCACTTCATCTTCTTTGGGAACGTCTATCAATTGATTGGTCTCTATTACTTTAATGCCGGCTCCCTCCAGTTCATTGTAAATATTTTCTAAAAACTCCACATTCTCCTCTATATTGGGAAAATAATATAAAACCTCATTATCAGTAACGAAACCACGGCCCTTGCCGCGATTGATTAACTCTTCTAATTGCTTTAAATTAACCTCGTTTATTTTAGAACTTTTGCTTTTTAATTTAAGGGCTTTTTTACCTTGAGGCCTGGTTTTTTTTATATTTTTCTTATTTTTTGCCTTGTTTTTATTAAAAACACGCGGGGACTTCCTAGGAGCTTTCTTCATTCATAACATTATGTAATTGGCGACTGACGTTGTCAAATTCACGCAAAACATTATTCAAAACAACCAAGTCGCCCTCTCTTTCGGCTTTCGCGATAGCGCCTTTAAGCAGAGAGGACTTCTCTTTATAGAATTCCAATTTTAATTGCCTGACCAATTCTTGTTTTTCCTTTTCAATTTTATTAGAAGACAATTCGCTGTTATCCAAAGAAACTTTTAGTGATAATAATGACGAAGACGGATTTTGCAATAATTCAGGCGCAAATAGAGATAATTCTTGCGCGCCGCCTAATTCCAAAATTCTTTGCGCTATTAATTGCTTGCGAGACCAAATTTCATTCTCCGCCAATTTTTCTGAAGGATTTTTTTCTTTGTTAATTTTTATAGGGGTCGCGGGCAATTGCTCCATTTCTAAAATCAGAGAACTTTCATTCACGCCCGTACGAACGGATAATTCTTTAAGCCAATTGGATTGGTCAATTTGGCTGGGTAGAACTTTTATTTTTGCCAATACCTGTCTAATGCCTTTTTTTGTTTGATAGTCATCGCTTTTATTATTTAAGTAACGATTAAAATAAAATTCCTTTGAGGATTGGGCGGACGCGATGAGTTGTTTTAATAAATCAGGATTATGCTGGGCAATATCGGCCGGGTCTTTCTCCGGCAAACATAATATCTTAACCAAAAAATCATGCGCCAACGCCAAATCAATAGCGCGTTCAACGGCATTTTGTCCCGCCTCGTCATTATCAAAACTTAAAATAATTTTATCGGTTAAACGACGAATAACGACTAGATGGTCGTTGGTTAAAGCCGTGCCGGAAGTCGCTATGACATTTTTAATGCCGCTCTGATAAGTCATTAAAAAATCCATTTGCCCCTCAACCAGCAACACTGAATTATTTTCTCTAATGCTGTTTTTGGACTTGTGCAAGCCGTATAAAATTTTTGACTTGTTAAAAATAGGGGTCTCCGGAGAATTAATGTATTTAGCCAGCCCCTCGGCAAGCTCAGGGCGAGCCGCGTCAGGCATAATGCGGCCCGTAAATCCAACTACCTTCCCAAAAGAGTTATATAAAGGAAACATTAAACGGCCTCTAAAACGGTCCCAATAAGTTCCTCTGTCCGTTCTAAAAATTAAACCGGCCTTTTCTATGTCAATAACATTAAAACCCTTGCCTAATAAATATCGCAGTAATTGGTCAGAGGCATTGGGGGCATACCCCAATTCAAATTCTTCTATAGTTTGTTTGCTAAGTCCTCTCTCAAGACAATAAGAAAGCGCGAAAGATATCTTTTCTTTAAAAAAATCTTTTGCGGCGGAATTGGCGGCGTAAAGAGCGTCGTATTGTTTATAGTCGGATGAATATCCCCCTGTTTTTTTTAAATCAATGCCGGCTTTTTCCGCTAAAATTTGCAAGGCCTCATAAAAATCTAAATTCTCAAATTTCATTAAAAATGAAAAAATATCTCCCCCCTCATTACAACCGCCGAAACAATGCCAAGAGTCCCTGTCGGGAGAAACCATAAATGATGGGGTTTTTTCTTTATGAAAGGGACATAAGGCCTTGAAATTTTTGCCGGCAGGCAGAAGCTGGATGTAATTTTTAAGAAAATCTATTATGTCTAATTTATCTTTTATTTGTTGTGTAATATCAGACATTGTGATAGTATCCTATATCATTATGCGACACTGTGAAATATGCAAAAAGGGCTCTATTATGGTGGGCGCCAGAAAGTTGTTGCGTGGCCACTATAATCCCGTTAACTGGAGCCGTAAATATCCCAATCTGCAAAAAACAAAACTTCCGAACGGCGAGAGGGTCTTGGCTTGCACAAAGTGTTTAAGAACGTTGGTAAAAGCAAAATAATCGGGGTGTAGTATACCGGTAGTACGAGCCCATGGGGTGGGTTTAGACCGGGTTCAATTCCCGGCACCCCGACAATTAAAATTTGTTATTAAATATATTGTCTTATCTTCTCCATCAAGTCGTCAGGAGTAAAATGGGCCTTAATTATATAATCTTTTGCCCCTAAGGACTTTCCTCTCTCTATATCTTCCGCCTGGCCTAAATTACTTAATATAACAACGGGTATTTTTTTTAAATCAAGTTGTTCTTTTAATCTAGTTAAATAGTCAAAACCGTTTAGAACAGGAAGTATGATATCTAACAACACTAAATCAGGGTGATGATTCGCGGTTAATTGCCAGCCCGTTTCGCCATCTACGGCTTCAATAACATCGTAATCTTCTTTTTTAAGTTTTTCTACAATAACATCTCTTAGATACTTATCGTCTTCAATAACTAATATTTTTTTCATAATGGCAATAAAATTGAAAAAGTCGTACCTTTATTTTCTTCGGACTTGACCGTGATTTTCCCCTTATGTCCTTCTATTATATTTTTTACTATATATAATCCCAAACCGAAACCCTCTTTCTGCATTTTCACCACATTATCTCCCCTAAAAAATTTGGAGAATAAATTATCCACATTTTTTTTGGGTATTCCAACACCCGTATCGCTAACATCTATCCTAATCATATTTTCTTCTTGTTTAAGAATAACTTCAACTTTGCCTCCTGGCAAGTTATAACGAATGGCGTTGTCTATTAAATTGCCGATGGCAACGCGCATTTTCTCCTCATCCAACGGCAAACGAGGAATTCTGGATGATGATTTTTTAAAAATTAAATGTATATCGGCTTGCTTGGCTGATAATTTAAATTCTTTAATCACGCTCTCTAATAATTTTATTATATCCGCCCTAACCATTGCGAAACCAAATCGTCCCTGTTCAATCCTGGCAATGCTTAATAAATCCCGAATCAAATAAATCATTTGTTCATTGGAATCATAACTCCTCTCAAGAAACTTTTTCTGTTTTTCATTTAATTCGCCCCAATCGCCGCTTATCAAAGTGTGCAGGTTCCATTTAGTAGAAGACAGCGGCGTTCTTAAACGATGCGCGAGCAAAGAAATATATTCGCTTCGGGCGTCATTCAGCGCTTTCTCTCTCAAAGCGATATCCAGTAACTTCTTAAAATTAATAAGTAAAATAACAACAAATACCAGTCCAACCATCATTAAAATAGCCGCCAAGTACATAGCATAAAATTGTTTTATCAAGGCCTCTTCCACCGGATCTTCCACCACAAATAACCATCCCGTGCTGTTTGCTCTTGTGGCAACCGTTAAAACATCTTCAGCGCGCATATTTAGTGCGTTAAAGGGATGAAAAATAATATTTTCATTTTCATCCAAAACATAAACATATCCGCGCTCTCCTATTTTTTCTTGACTCATTAAACCAATAAAATCGGTTAAATCAATAACGGCCTCAACGTTTTGCGGCATAAAATCCAAAGATAAATTCAACACAACGGCCTTTTTGTTGTCATCCGTGATAAAGACAGGGTCCAAAGAATAACCCTCTTCTTGAGAGAACTTGGGAACTAATTTAACGCTTAAAAAATCGGGGTTGGCTTTTAAAAAACTGTCTACAAGTTCGGCAAATTTCATTTTTTCCGAATCCTCTCTGATAAAAACAATAATTAAATCCCCCAGCGCTCGTAATTTTTGTTCAATAAAAAAGTTGGACTGGCTCGCTATTCTTTCCGCCACCGCCAGCTGATAACGCTCGGCATCTATCCTTACGCTATTCATAAAAGGGATAACCCAAAAAATATTGGAAAAAATGAATACCAAACCAACCAAAACGGGAATAATCCAAAAATACGTGTATCTACCTTTCACCACCTAATTTTAACACACTGAACTTTTAATATTTGCCGAATAATTGTGGATATTGCCTTAAGATATCAAATATCTCTTTATCCTCTCCCCTTGCAATGCCACTGCCAATTATTAAATTCACATCTTTGCCAATAGCATCAGTAGCCAAAGACGCCTTGTCAAATTGAGTAGCCATAGAAAAAAACATAACCGTTCCCCTTTCTTTAACGGCTAAAACAGAGGCCGCTTCAGTATTTGGCGCATTCACGCAATTAATAACCAAATCGCAATTTTTGGCAAAATTTAAAACCGCTATCGCGTTCGACGCGTCAATTTTAGCCAATTTTTTTGTAAATCCGTAGTTTTTTATTTTGTTAAAATTAAAGTCATTTATATCAATTCCTAAAATAGACGATAAAGGTGAGTAGGTCTTAATAGCGGCCATAGCGGCTAATCCCGCTTTGCCACAACCAAGAATTAGAATTTTTAGCTTTTTATTTCTGACAATTCTTTTTACCTGAACCGGCAAACTGGCAATATCCAACGCCGTTATAGCCAAACGCCAGTCCATTCCCAAAGGAATTTCGGAGTAATGATAACTTTCAAATAAAACAGCTGTTCCTTCCACCTCCACCCCGTGCTTATAAACTTCTTTTATTTTAGTTAATTGTAAAGGAATCGCGCTTAAAGAAGTCCAGGGAATTATTTTCTTGCCATTATATTCGCCCAATAAAACACCGCCGGAATTTGTTATGGGATTATGCATCTTCCCTCTTTCTCCGATAATTTCTAAAATTCTGGCGCCGATATCATTATAATTCTTTTTCAATTGACGCATGCTGGTGGAGTCCAGATTTAAAAATTTTACATCAATTATTTTTTCTGAAGAATGAAGTTTCTTCGGATAATTATTTACTTTCCAGGCGGCTTGAGGCACTACCCCAACGGGCCTAATGACACGATGAAATCCATAATTCATCTCCGTAATTTATTTTAATAATAATATCCGCCTTTCAGCTTAAATTTTCTTTTTTCAAAAGTTACCACCATAAACCAATTCCACGAAACTGTTTTATTATCCTCGCCTATGAAGTCAAACCAGATTCTTAAAAAAGTGGATTTATCCAACCAACGTTCCGGCTCTCTAGAGGCCGGGTCAACAATAATTATATTTTTATCGGTAATGCTGACAACAACGCTGTAGTGGTCTCCGTCTTTATCAAACCAGCCGATAATAACCGGCAATTTTTCCTCTCTAATAAAATATTCCAGTTCCTCCATCGTTCCATTTTCTTTCATGAAAACAAAACCGCCGATTTCCTTAGCGGCTTGAATCATGCCTTCATGCTCGGTGCCCGATTCAATGGTGCTGGAACCCAGTTTGGCCAACTGTTCTTCCGTGTATTGTTTGCCAAAATAAGACAGCAACATTTTTAATGAAGCGGGGCCACATAAACCGGGACTTTGAAAAAACGGGTCAATTTTTATTTTTTCTTCCTCATTAGATAACATATTGTTTTATTATTTCTTCATTTGATAAATCGCCCCATTTATAATTTTCCGAGCCGGGGTACATGCCATATCCGTCTTTTATCCTTGCTTCTTTATCATAAACAGTGGCAAAATCATGAGCCACGTCATAATTTTTTCCTTCTTTTTCCATTAATTTTCTTTCTATTTTTTCATGCAAGACAATATAAGGCAATTCTAAGGGGTTCATTAAATTATCCACCCAAATTTCTTTTTCCGGCACATAAGAATAAACAAAACTGTGGCCACCAAAAATAAATTCGGGGTCAATATATTTTCTTATTATGGAGCCGTCAACATAAACTAAATTTAATCCGTCTTCCAGTAATTCTCTCTTAATTTCAAAATTAGGAATCACTCCTTTTTCGCAAAGGGACTTAATATAGCCCCTTCTCTCTTCTATAAATTTAGATTTATTTTTTTGATACTCATTTATCAGCTGAAGATTATTAGGGTCGTTATAATAATCTTCAATTTTAAAGAAAAGGCCTGTTTCCTTTTTGAACGGAAAATCCACCCAAATCTCGTCTTTTGGTATATAAAATTTCGGCGAAAAAGAGCCGATATAATCGGAATTCCCGTGCAAAACGCCGAAATCATCATCTAAAGTATTCCTTATTTTAAAGCCGTCAACATAGACAATTTTCACCCACTAAATCTACCACAAATTGACCTATTAGTCACTTCTTGGCACTAAAAACCTCTGAATCAAAAAAGTCACGCCAACGCCCAAAGTAATGCCCGCAATTATGTCCGTCGGCCAATGCACCCCAACATAAACTCTCGCGACGGCATTTAAAACGGCGGCTGACAAAAAATACCAAAACCACTTTCTCTCCATAAAAAAAATAACTGTCACTAAAACAAATAAAAATGTCGCATGTCCCGAAGGGAAAGCAGCGGAGGACGATTGATTGATTAAAGGACTAAATCCTAATGTTACGAAAGGCCTTAATTTAGGATAAAAAAAACGCACGGTCTCCACGATTAATCCTCTGGTTATTAATAAAGACAATAAAGAAAGAAAGATGAAATAATATCTTGTCCGCCAATCTTTCCCATAAAAAAGCAGGACAATAAAAGCCAAAACAAAAAGATACGGCAGGTATTGCGCCAAAAAAATCATTAAGAAATCTAAAACAAAAAACTTACCCGCTATCCCGTGCAATGATTGAAATAATATTGTATCCACTATTTATAGTGAGTTTATCGAACTATTTCCTAACAAACGGCAATAAACTCAAAAATCTTGATCTTTTTATGGCACGAGCCAAACTGCGCTGATGCTTGGCGCAAATCCCCGTATAACGCCTGTCAATAATTTTTAACTGCCCGGAAACAAAACCCTTTAATAAATCGGTTTCCTTGTAATCAATTTCGTCTAGATTTTGTGAACAAAAAAAACATTGTTTCATACCTTCATACCTTTAAAATGGTAAATCTTCCGGCTTAATTTCTTTATCTGTATCTGCGCCCATTTCTTGATTACCTGTCATAATACTAAAATCCTGACCTTCATCCAAATTAATAACCGGAATTTCGTTAATTTGGGGCTTCACCTCTTGAAATCGTTGCGAACCGGCGGAGCTAGCCGCTGACCTGGGACCTAACTGAATCCTTTCGGCTACAACTTCCGTCGTCTTTCTCTTCTGACCCTGCTTATCGTCCCAGCTTCTAGTTTGTATGCGCCCCTCCACTAAAACCAAACCGCCACGACTCAGAAATTTCTGCGCAATTTCGGCTTGCCTGCCCCAAACAACTATATTATGATACTCAACCTCTTCTCTTTTGCCCGAAACTTTGTCGTTCCAAATTCTATTGGTAGCAATAGAAAAAGTGCCCACTTGATGACCGGTGGGCGTAACCCTTAATTGAGGGTCCGCCGTAAGTCGTCCTAATAAAAATACTTTATTTAAATTCATTTAAGTTTGCTGTAATATTTTTTCCAAGGCCTCTTCAAGGGTCTCGTTGCTTACCGATTCTGCCTTAGGAGGACTAATGTCAACTTCAACTGGCGAACTAACCTTGCTTTCATTATCCGTTCTGGGTGTTTTTTGCAACTTTTTAATGGGAGGAGTAATTAGTAAAAATCTTAAAATATGCGGCTGTAATCTTAACTCGCTATCAATAGGCCTTATATGACTCGGCAGTGAATAAAAATAATAAACCACCAAAAAGGCCGTTGTGTGTTTTTTTATAGAATAAGCCAAATCAATTGTTTTTGGACCGTCTTTTTGATAAATCTCGGCTTGATTTTTCGTCAAAAAATCAGCCACAACGCTTTCGGCCAATTCATTATCCAGTAAAACAGCTAATTCATACTGTTTTTTTTCTTTTTCCAACTCGTTTTCCATTAGCAGGAATATATCAAAAGCATCGCGTAACGTCAAGGCGCTCATAAACATTATTGGTTGTTTTTTGAATTACATCTTCTAACGCTAGATTTTTAATTTCTGCCATCCTTTTAGCCACTTCCAATACATAAGAGGGCTCGTTTCTTTGTCCGCGATACGGCGCGGGAGCGACATAAGGAGCGTCAGTTTCCAGCATGATTTTTTCTATAGGCAAAAATTTTATCACTTCATCATAATCTCTTGAAAAGGTGATTACTCCTCCAAAAGTAAAATAAAAGCCCGCGTCAAAAAGTTTTTTTGTGATAGCCAAAGAACCATTAAAAAAATGTATAATAATCGGGAGTTGAAAATTGATTTTCAAAAATTCTTCCAGCAAGTCCTCATACGCGTCGTCCGTATTTTTACTGGGCCTGCAATGAATCATTAATGGCTTTTTTAATTGTTGAGCCAATTCCACTTGTTTTAAAAAAATTTCTCTTTGTTCATTTTTTGGAGGATTGCTGTTTCTAAAATAATCCAAACCGCACTCCCCAATCGCCACTACTTTCGGATGTTGCGCCAGTATTTTTAAATTTTCAAATTCCCCGCCTTTAGGCGAGGCTCGCCTATCGGACGGCAATTTCCAATGACCGATTTCGGTGGGATGAAAACCAACAGTTGCCCAAATATCTTCCGGATATTTTTCAGCAATAGCAATGGCGGATTTTGATGTAGTCATATTAGTGCCCACGGCAATCATTTTCACTCCAGCGTTTTGAGCCCGCTTAATAACTTCATCCCTATCTTTATTGTAAGCGGGAAAATGAATGTGAGTGTGGGCATCAAATATCACCTCTTTCATACTCTGGGAAACAAATTTATTTTTATTTTCTTTTTAACGCTTTCGCTTATTTTTTCGGCCGTCTCCGGTAAAAATGGTTTCAGCAAATCAGCGATGTTTTCTAACAAAAAAATAAGATTACCGATAACCACGGCGTCCTTACTTTCCCATGGTTTCTTTTCATTTACATAAGCATCGCCGAAAGCAATCAATTCCCAAATGGCCGCCAACGCCTCATTAAATTTATATCCCTGCATTTTTTCATTAATCGTTTCCGTAATTAATTTAATTTTGCCTTTGATTTCATCATTTGCTGACCGCGACTCATTATCTTTTAATTTTGCCGCAAGCGTCAGTACGCGGGCGGTAAAATTACCCAAACCGTTAGCCAAGTCGGCATTATACCTTTCTTCAAATTTTTTATAACTAAAATCGCCATCGTCAGTTGACGGAATTTCTCTCAATAAGTAATAACGCACTGCGTCAGCGCCATATTTTTTCACCAACTCTACGGGGTCAACAACATTTCCCAGGGTTTTAGACATCTTCTGCCCGTCAACGGTTATGTGGCCATGGACAAATAGGGACTTCGGCAAGTTTAATTTCGCCGATAGCAACATTGCCGGCCAAAATAAAGCGTGGAATCTTAAAATATCTTTGCCGATGCAATGCAAATCAGCCGGCCATTGATTTTTTGGATACAGATAATTGCTTAACGCATCGGCCCAAACATAAATGGTTTGGGTATCGTCGCCTGGCACCGGCACGCCCCAAGACAAGTCCTTTCTCGGACGAGAGAAGCTGATATCCTCAATGCCTTGATCTATAAAATTAATTATCTCGCGAGCTCTGCCTTCGGGCGTAATTAACAATTCGCCATTGGCTATTAATTCACGAACCTGAAGAGCGTATTTGGAAAGTTTAAAAAAATAATTTTCTTCTTCAATTATTTCCGGTTCCTTATTGTGGTCTCTGCATTTGCCATTAACTAAATCTTTCTCCGTAACAAAGGCCTCGTGCCCGACACAATAAAGTCCTCTGTAATTTTTTTTGTAAATATCGCCCGCTTCAACCAATTTATTCCACAGAGAAACCACGCCGAGCCAATGGCGATTTTGGTCAGAAGTGCGAATAAAATCATCCCAAGAAATATTTAAAATGTTTTTCAACGCCTCAAATTTTGCCGCATTTTCATCAACAAAGTCCTTAGGATTTTTCCCCGCCGCTTCCGCGGCTTTGACAATTTTAGCTCCATGTTCGTCCGTGCCCGTTAAGAAAAAAACTTCGTTACCCTTATTACGCTGAAAACGCGCGATAATATCCGCCTGTATTAATTCCAAAGCAAAGCCCAAATGTGGCGCCGCATTCACATAAGCGATAGAAGTTGTGATATAAAACTTATTCATTGACAAATTCTAGCAAAAAATTTACTATATTACCAGTCAACTTCACAACCTACGGAGGTGAAATCATGATGAGAAAAATATCTCTGATGGGACTGCCCTGCTTGCTTCGTAAAAGCAAAAACGGCCGCTGGACATTATTGTGCTCATTAAAAGAAAGGGAAATTTTTAATCGCTATGTTTATCAACTGTTCGACGATGATATTTTAAGATTCTGGCAAGCAAAAAAATCGGTATGCGCCGAAACAAGATTCACCAACATTAATGATTTTCACAAAAAACTCCGCCAACCAAGGCCAATAGAAAATTAACCCCGAGTGGGGTTTTTTAAATTTCTAATTGACCTAATAAAACCCCAAATCACAATGACTAATGACCAATAAAATCTTAAAATCACAAATCCCAATATTAAGTATTATAATTTGGGATTTGGGGTTTTGTTGGGATTTGGAACTTGGTGCTTGGGGTTTTACTTTACAGTCCCAACCCTCTTCTTTTTTGTTTGGCGGCTGACCAGTCCTCTAATATTTCTTGTAATAATACCGCCGCCGGAACAGCTAGAATTAAGCCGACAAAACCAAAAAGTGCGCCGCCCAATAATATTGAAATCATTACCACCGCCGGATTCAAACTGGTAGTAAACTTCATAACCGAAGGCACTAAAACATGGTTTTCAATTTGTTGAATAATCACAAACAGCGCAAAAGTGTAGACCATTAAGGTAACTGATTGGGATAACGCCAACAGAACCGCTAACCCGCCGCCGAAAACAGGCCCGACAAAAGGAATAATTTCAAAAATGCCGGCCAATATTCCCAAAATAAGACTGTATTCTATATCTAACAACCAAAGACCTATAAAAACGGCGGTGCCGACAATCAAACTTAAAATTAACTGCCCCTTAAGCCAGCGCCCAATTTTTTTACGCACGCGAAAATAGAGGTCAAGAGTGTAGTCCTCATAGGTTTGCGGCACAACGGATTCAATTAACTTTTCTACTCCATCCTGCCCCACCGTTAAATAAAACGATAAGATTAAAACCGCGATTGCTAAAAATATTCCTCCAAACAAAGAACTCGCTATAGTCAGCACCGAAGCAGAACCGCTAATGAGCTGGTCCGTTAAACTAGTCAGTCGTTCTCCGATTGCGCCAAAGGCCTTAGAAGCGTCTAAAAATTCCAAAAATGGGCTGGTATAATCTTTAAAATTCAAAAATAAGTTGGTGAATTCGGAAATGGCTATTGGAAGCACGGCGTAAACCAAGGCCGCCACAACGGTTATCGCGCATATAAAAATAATTAAAGTTCCGAGTATTCTTGGCAATCCTTTTTTTTGCATCCAAGTTACCGGACTGTCTAAAGCTGCCGCTATCACAATTGCTAAAAATAATCCGAGTATAACTTCCAATCCCGCATAAACCACCCAAACCAAAACGGCCATCGAAACGATTCTCCACAAACTAGCCCAAGATATTTCAAAAGGTAACTTTTGCTCCATTACTCGTATAATGCAATAAACTTAAATTAAACGCAAATCGCGCTCAAACTCCTTGACATCTTTGAATGGCCCGATAAGAGCTAAATTAAGACGATTATCTTTGAAAACATATTGAGCAACCGATAGAATATCTTCCGCGGTAACTTTATTAATATTTTCCAACGCTTCTTGAGGGGAAATAATGGACTTAGCGATAATTTCTTGACCGCCATAAAAAACAGCTTGAGCGTCGGATGTCTCCAATCCCAAGATTAAATTGCCGCTAAGATGATTCTTAGCTCTTTGTAATTCTTCTTCGCTTATTTTTTTGTTTGTAAAATTATTTATCTCATCCAAAACGGCTCTTAAAACAATTTTAACCTTGGCGTTGTCAATGCCGGCTCTAACCGTCAGCTGGCCGCAATCCGTATGATAATCGGCGCTAGCATTTACATAATAGGCCGCCCCCAATTTTTCTCTAACGCGCTGAAATAATCTTGAACTCATTCCCCCGCCCAAAGCATCGGCTAAAACATCTAAAATAAAACGACGTTTATCAAAAACATCAAAAGCCCGAAAACCAACCACGATATGAGTTTGGTCCAACGCCTTGTGTTGCAGTAGAACAGCCGGCTTGCTTTGCTTCTCAATTGTCTTTACTTTTCCAAATTTTTTGGATACGGGCATACTATCAAAGGCCTTCTCTAATTTTTTAATGGCGCTCTTCTCTTCAAAATTGCCAGACAACACGACCGTGGTTGCTTGAGCGACATAATGAGCGCCTCTATACTTTAAAAAATCGTCTCTCTGCAGTTTCTTTATTATTTCTTTTTTGCCGCCAATCGGCCAACCAGCCGGCTGGTCACCATACATCAATTCATCAAAAAGCTCCGCTACTTTATTGGGAGGCAAATCCTCGTACATATTTAATTCCTCAACAATTACCCCTTTTTCTTTTTCAATTTCATCGACGTTAAAAACTGGATTAAGATATAAATCTGAAACGATATCAATAACCTTGTCTAAATGATGAAATTCCGCCTTCGCATAATATCCGGTATATTCTTGGCTCGTAAAAGCATTATAAGCGGCGCCAATCCCGTCCAGCTCGCTGGAAATATTAAGAGCCGTATGCCTATTTTTTGTTCCTTTAAAACACATATGCTCCAAAAAATGAGATAAGCCATTTATCTCTTTGGTTTCATACTTTGAGCCGGCCTCAACTAAAACCAACAATGTTACCGCCAAATTTTCCTTATTAGGCACGGTAATAACCTTAAGGCCGTTTTTTAATATTGTTTTATGATAACTTGTCATTAAAATAAGAATTAAGTTTATCTATTTTAATTCTTTCCTGCTTCATCGTGTCTCTGTCTCTGACCGTAACAGCATTATCTTCCAAGGTCTCAAAGTCAACAGTAACGCAAAAAGGCGTTCCTATTTCGTCTTGACGGCGATAGCGTTTGCCGATGCTTTGACTTTCGTCGTAATCGCAAACTAAATTCTTGCGTAAATCATCATAAACAGAATGAGATACTTTTGTTAATTCTTCTTTTTTTGATAATGGTAAAATTGCCACCTTAAACGGCGCCATCCATTTGGGAAATTTCATCACGATTCTTTTTTCGGTTTCCCCCTCTTCCGCAGTCGGAGCTTCTTCTTCGTTATAGGCCTCTAGCATTGCCACTAATATTGTTCTATCTAGGCCAAATGTCGGTTCAATAACATGCGGTAACGGTTTAGGAAAATCGCGGCCGCTTTTTTCCGCGTGATTTTTTAAATCAAAATCGGAACGATAAGCAAGGCCGTAAAGCTCCTTCCTCCCAAAAGGGTAGTCGTATTCTATATCCACTGTTCTTTTAGAATAATGAGCTCTTTCCCCCTCCGATATTTCGTGAAAATATAATTTATTTTTTTTGATGCCGACATGCTCCGCCCACTTTTTCATTTCTTCCAGCCAATATTCAAAAAATTTCTCCCAGTCCCTTTCTTCAATAAAATATTCAAATTCCATTAAATCAAATTCTCTGGTTCTAAAAATAAAATTGCCGGGAGTAATCTCATTTCTAAATACCTTTCCTTGAGCGGCGATGCCGAACGGGACTTGTTTGCGGGTTATTTGAGATATAACGGGAAAATCCACAAACATAGCTTGCGCCAGTTCACCGCGTAAATAAACCTCATTTGATTTTTCTTCCGTAGGACCAAAATAGGTCTTGAAAAGCAAATTGAAATTTTTAGGGTCAGTCAATTCACCGCCACAGTCCGGACATTTATTATTATTTATCACGGAAGAATCAGCTCGAAAACGATTATGACATTTTTTGCATTCCACTAAAGGGTCGGCAAATTTTTTTATATGTCCCGAGGCCTCCCAGACCTTTGGATTCATAATAATAGCCGGACCCACGCCAACCATATCCGCTCTCTGATGAACAAAAATCTTCCACCATTCTTGCTTGATATTATTTTTTAACTCAATGCCCAAATGGCCGTAATCCCAAGAATTAGCCAATCCTCCATAAATCTCTGAACCGGGAAAAATAAAACCCCGCCTTTTGCATAAACTTATTATTTTATCCATTAAGCCTTCTTCCATAGCGTTGCTTCCCTAATAATAATTTAATTTTTACTGCATCACAATTCCGCTACTGCCCACACTAGAATCATCAGGCAAAGCAGTTGTGATTTCTTGGTCAATGCCAGACAATTCAAGGCCGGTAAAATCATCCGCGGCAGTTACCTTGGTTTCGCTTAACAGGGGCATATATTGCCCTAAATTAGAACCGGAAGGAACGGCTTGTATCTGAAATATCCCCTCTAACGGCTTGCCAATTACTCCAGTTGTCGCCCCTATTCTGTTAATTTTCCAAACAACTTCGTTAGAAGCAACATTAAAAGTCGGCTTGCTGTCAACATTACTTTGAGCATTGCCGGCAAAAGTCACGCCCGGCCTTAATTCCGCCCGAACAACCACGTCTTTGACGTCATTAGTATAATTGAATATCAACCAATGGACAGTATAGTTAGTTGGAACGCCAATTTTTGGCGGTATTGGTCCTTTATTAATAATTCCCGAATCGGCATCTCTAAAGTACCCCTTTGCGTCCACCGTAATTTGCCCGGCTACTTTGGTTTCCAGTTCAATTTTATTTGAATATTCTCCGCTTGTCGCTTCCGCCTCTACTTTTAAAATTAAATTTCTATCGCCTAATCTTTTGATGCCATAATCATTTTTGACTTTTACGTAAAAAGTGACGGAACCGCCGGCTTCATCCAAATTAGCATTTTTCCAAATAATCTGGTTACTGCCGGGCTGGATAAATCCGCCGTCATAAACTTGAATCGTGGCAAGGTCAAATACGGAGCCGATTAATTTAACTTTAATATCCGCCTTGCCCGAATAACCGACGCCATAATTTAATATATCCCCAGGCCTGGCAATATAATTATCAGTTTCATTTAAATTTATGCCTATATACAAAGAGGATTCTTTGGTGGTAATTGACGCTTTTTCTTGAACCACTAAATATTTAGTTGATTGCGCTTCTTTTAAAATAGAAACCGTAAATTCCAAAGTGCTGGTTGTGTTGCCTAATAATTTTCCAAATACAGATAAATTTCCGGAAGACCCCTTTCTTAACGAATCAATGTTCCAGACATTTTCTTTTAGGTCGGGTTCCGCGCTGGATTTTGTGTAAGAAAAATCTTTAGGATATAAAATTTCTAAATACAATCCGTCTAAATCGGCATCCGCAACATTTTGATAATCAATTTTTAGATTAATTTTTCCTCCATTAATGACTTCCTTGGGGGAATCTATTTTTAAACTTACGGGAATTCTAATGGATGGCATTCCCCAAGATTGTTTTTCTTCAAAACGAGAGCCGACCCCTTCCGGAACGTAACTAAGTAAAACATCCACTTCTTTTTGCTCAATGGCCATAAGTTTAAATGTAACCTGCGTCAAACTGCCGCTACCCAAATTACCCAAACTTTTTATGCTGAAAGACCGGTCTGATTCATTACTAAAAAAAACCACGCCTTCCGGCAAAGATAAAGACAGCTTTACATCCTGCCAAACATTTCCCGAATCATTATTAATATTTACAACCAAATCAAACGGAACCCCGCTGTATATATTTTCTTCCGCTTCAAATTCTAAATGATTATTGGTGTCGCTGTTGGAATTATAAAAAAAGTAAAAACCAAACGCCGCGCCCGAAATAACAAGGGCAAGCGCAACGACCGGCCAAAACCCGGACAGAAATCGAAACATGTCCACCATTTAACCATTAAATTATAATGAAGTCAAAACCTAACACTTTTGAACGATCGTCCAAAAATGTTATATTTCAAGACATTCTGAATTTTGGAAAACGCATTTTTTGCAGTAGAAACCCAGTTCTTTAAAAGAAAAATGCGTTGGGCTCTGTTCGCAAATTATACAAGAAGCGAACTCCGGATTGTAACCCAAGTTATTTAAAATCACCTTAAGATTGGGGTAATTTTTCTGATGCAAGACCCGCAGAATGGTCCACAGAGAAAAGTCCGGTTCGTTTTCTAAGGTTAGTTCTTGAACCAATTTAATAATTTTGAGGAAGCTGAAGGGTAATTTATCTTTTCTCAACGCGTCTATGACTTGAAAATTATTTTTATGAACTAAACGAACATCTATGATATTTAACGGCTCTAAATGGGGATTGAGTTTAGAAATAATTTTACGAGCGCTGGTAACTTTAGCTGAAATTCTGCCTAATTCTTTAGTGTATAAAAAAACACGGGAATCAAACTCTCCCTTGTTTTGTTTGTCCAACACCAATGCCTCTGTAAAATACTCTTTCATCCTGTAATAATAATTCTAATGAATTTTGCTAAATAATGGAAAATTTATTAGAATTAGCGAGCGTAGGCGGGTATCGTATAACGGCATTACTACAGGTTTCCAACCTGTTAACAGGGGTTCGACTCCCCTTACCCGCTCCATTCTTCGCTCTTCGCTATCGCTCAGAGCTTCGAATGGCAGGCCACAACCTGTCAAGTTCTCAAATTAAAAAGCCCCTTTTTAGTTGACAAATTTTTTAAAAAACTTTACGATATTCGCAGTTCTTAAATCCTAAACAAGAAGGAGAGTACGAATGGACATTGAACGCGTAGAGGCAGAAATTCGAGAAACGAAAGATTTTCTGTCAGAAGTAGAATTTAAAATAAGTGGAAAGCCAATGACTAAATACCAGGAACGAGAATCTCAATATTATACAAGCCGAGGGTATATAGGGTATATAAAGCGAGATACTGCTGAAGTGCTCCTCTTTCCAAGTATGGTATTTATGGGTATTGTTGGTGGACTTTATGGCGTAGCTGGTCTGATAATGCATCTATTACAATTTTTAGATACAGGCGAAAGTCATTGTGGTTTTTGTGCTTATTGGTGGCTACATCCTATAGCAATCGTGATGGGAATAGGGTATAACCTCGTGGTTTCTTTTACAATTTATGATGTGGATTATCATGTGGATTATCATGTGGATCATCATG